>NZ_DKIK01000204.1:0-28919 GCF_002454215.1 Acinetobacter sp. UBA6720 | reverse complement strand
AATACAGAGGAATCGAGATTGTTTAGGCATTCAATTTACTCATCATACGATTCATAAAATTATCATAATTACCTATTTGATGTTCCCAAAATTCATCTTTCTCAATATTTTTTATAAAATTAAGAGGGTCAATATTTTTCACATCACTTTCTTCATCGAATGAACTATTTACAATCGAATCCATAAAATCAACTTTTCCATTTAAAGATATAATTATTTCATCCATTGATATTTTTAAATGATTATCAAAATAGTGATGATCAAACTCTAAGGTTGTATCTATAATCCAAGAGTGAATTTTTACATCATCTAAATTTTCAAAAAATTGATTTAAAAAACCATTTTTCACAAATTCAACTTTTTTGGAAAGTTGATAAGCAGCCTTATTCAGAGTGAAATTTCGATATTCATAAATTTCTTGAATACTACTTTTAATATAAGTCGATTTAACCTCTACGACGATAACATGATTTTCACATATAGCAATAAGATCAATTTCACCAACTTCTCTATCTGCAGGTTGATATTGGCAAAATACATTAAACCCAGCATTCTTAAACTTCTCAGCTAAATTTAATTCAATATTATCTGTTTCACTTTTAAGTTCTAAACGATTTTTATGCAGCTTACGCACATAATTAATCATCATCGTATTTACATTTTGAAATGCAGTTAGCCATGGAAATTGAAAAACGAAATTATCGATTTTGTAAAATGGCTTTTGTTGAAATGTTGAATGATGATCTTCACTATACAAATCACAAGTCCAAAAATTCAAAATTTGTTCCATTTTATTTTTTTTGACAGTATTTGAACTGCTTTTTACCCATGATGACATTCTTTTAATCTTATCTTCTTGCCTTGCAAATGTGAAAGGCATTCTATTTTCACCTATTACAAAACCATGCATAGTTAGTTCTGTTAAAGCATGCAAATTACTTTCAGCATGAGGTAAAAAACCTATAAATTTTTCTATATGATCTTTTAAATAATGAGCTTGTGATAAAGTCATAGTAATCATGATTTCATAAGCATCTAATTTTTGTTGATTAATACTGAAGTCTAAAATCCCATAAACTTGTTCTAATTGTTCTTTAACAGCAAAAGCCTTAGATAAAGCAACTGCATTAGCTTCTAAGTTATGACCAGTATTTATAATGCTATATATAACATCGGAATTTAACAGTTTTTTAGTACCAATACCCAACCAATAACTTATGAGTAATGAATTTTTCTCTGACCAATTATCTTTTTTATCTTTTGTATTAGTATAAATCAATTCTGAATTTTTCAGCTCGTAATTTACCTGCTTATCAAAACTAAACGACTCTAGTACATTTCTTTTATAATTTATAATCTCAATTTTGATAGCCACAAGCTTTTTATACAATTCATACTGCTCTTGAAGAAGCGGAGTCATTCCTTCCCCGATTAAGAAAGGCATTAATTTATTTTTCAGTGCTAATCCTATTGATTGATCCGTCAGTTTTTTAGTATTTTTTTTAGAAAATTTAACTATTTCATCAAAAGCTTTCCAAACTGTTTCTGCTGAATTATTTTCATTTTCATCAAACTGATAAGGCAAATAATTAAAGTAATCCTGATTTGGAATCAAATATTCATATGCATATAAACTTCCAAAAGCCATAGCCGTAATTTGACCAATATTCAGCCTATTCTTAATATCTTCATAAATGTCTAATCGATGCTTATATTGTGATTGTAAATACTCTTCAGTCTGAAAAAATATAGACAGTTTTTCTATATTAACTTCTTGTTTAATTTCATTTAGTACAGACCAGGAATGATGTTCCGCATTAAGGATTATGCCAGAATAACGCACAGCTAAAATAAAGCTTTGAACATCAAGTTTTAAATAATTTAGACAAATACTTTTATCAACCAAATTAAAGCGAACATATTGGCTTAGTGCGAGAATATAATTTTCACTTTGTGCATCATCAACTGTCAAAAATTTAATAAAACTTGATTGCCAAAACATATCAAATTTATTTTTAAATGTACCAAGCTTGGGTTGTGAACTTTTATATAAGAGGTTTTGGACAATTTTTTCTTTTGCTACTTCAAAACCAAACTCTGCTACAAGAAATTCAAATTTATTTTCGTAATAATTTTGCATAAAAAATAAGGGCTGATTACTCAGCCCTTATTTCTAACTCAATTTAATTTATTTTTCAACAAATTAAGCCAATTGAGCAGCAGCAATTTTCTTAGTATCGATGTCTTTAGCAGCATCTGTATACTCGCTCATCTTGTCGAAGTTCAAGTATTGGTAGATGTCAGCAGACATACTGTCGATTTGAGCAGCGTACTGTTGGTATTCTTCTGGAGAAGGTAATTTACCCAATACAGCAGCAACAGAAGCAAGCTCAGCAGATGCCAGGTAAACGTTCGCACCTTGACCTAGACGGTTCGGGAAGTTACGAGTAGAAGTCGATACACAAGTAGTGTTCGGAGCTACACGTGCTTGGTTACCCATACACAATGAACAACCCGGCATTTCAGTACGCGCGCCAGCTTTACCATAAGTATTGTAGAAACCTTCTTCCATCAATTGACGTTCGTCCATACGCGTAGGCGGAGCAATCCACAAACGAGTTGAAAGTACGCCACCAGGAACTTTCTCTAACAACTTACCAGTTGCACGGAAGTGACCAATGTTCGTCATACATGAACCAACGAATACTTCGTCAATTTTCACACCTTGAACGTCAGAAAGCAATTTCGCATCATCTGGGTCATTCGGGCAGCAAAGAACTGGTTCAGTAATTGTAGCAAGGTCAATTTCATACACTTTCGTGTATTCAGCATCAGCATCAGCTTTAAGAAGTGATGGGTTCGCTAACCATTTTTCCATGTTCTCAACACGACGAGCCATTGTACGCGCATCGCCATAACCTTCAGAAATCATCCACTTCAACATTGTGATGTTTGATTTCAGGTATTCAGCAACTTTCTCTTCAGAAAGCGTGATAGAACAACCCGCAGCAGAACGTTCAGCAGACGCATCAGAAAGTTCGAATGCTTGCTCAACAGTAAGGTCAGTTTCCATTTCTGTTAAGTCGATCTCGAGGATACGACCAGAGAAGATGTTTTTCTTACCTTTCTTCTCTACAGTTAAGTCACCTTGCTGAATCGCAACATAAGGAATTGCATGTACAAGGTCACGTAGTGTGATACCAGGTTGCATTTTACCTTTGAACTTAACAAGTACAGATTCAGGCATATCTAGTGGCATAACACCAGTCGCAGCAGCGAATGCTACAAGACCAGAACCCGCTGGGAATGAAATACCAATTGGGAAACGTGTATGTGAGTCACCACCAGTACCAACAGTATCTGGAAGAAGCATACGGTTTAACCAAGAGTGGATAATACCGTCACCTGGACGTAGAGATACACCGCCACGGTTCATGATGAAATCAGGAAGCGAGTGTTGCATTTGAACGTCAACTGGCTTTGGATATGCAGCTGTGTGACAGAAAGATTGCATAACTAGGTCAGCAGAGAAGCCTAGGCAAGCTAAGTCTTTCAATTCGTCACGAGTCATTGGACCAGTGGTATCTTGCGAACCAACAGTTGTCATCTTAGGTTCACAGTAAGTACCTGGAAGTACGCCTTGACCTTCAGGAAGACCACATGCGCGACCAACCATTTTCTGTGCTTGAGTGAAACCTTTGCCAGTAGCAGCAGGTTGAACTGGAGTACGGAATAACGTAGATGGAGCAAGGCCTAAAGCTTCACGTGCTTTAGCAGTTAAGCCACGACCAACGATTAGGTTGATACGACCACCTGCACGTACTTCGTCTAGAAGTACTGGAGTTTTAAGTTCAGCATCAGCAATGACTGCGCCGTCTTTAGTTGCAGTTACTTTTGCAGCAGCATGATCAATGTTAAGAACGATTTCATCGCCCATGTTCATGTTTGCAACATCAATTTCGATTGGCAACGCGCCAGCATCTTCCATTGTGTTGAAGAAAATCGGAGCGATTTTAGAACCTAAGCAGTAACCACCGTCTTTTTTGTTCGGGATGTGCGCAATTTCGTCACCGAAGAACCAAAGTACAGAGTTCGTTGCAGATTTACGAGATGAACCTGTACCAACAACGTCACCAACGTATGCAACTTGGTTGCCTTTTGCGATCAAGTCTTTGATTTGGTTTAATGGACCAACTTCACCAGGAACTTCTGGGTTGATACCGTCACGTACGTTTTTCAACATTGCATTTGCATGCAATGGAATATCTGGACGGCTCCAAGCGTCTTGTGCAGGTGACAAGTCATCAGTGTTGGTTTCGCCAGTTACTTTGAAAACTGTAAGTTTGATTTCAGTAGGAACATCTTTACGAGTCGTGAACCATTCAGCGTCAGCCCAAGATTGCATAACCGCTTGTGCATTCGCGTTACCCGCTTTTGCTTTATCTGCAACGTCATGGAATGCATCAAATACAAGAAGCGTTTTCTTGAGTGCTTCAGCTGCTAATTCAGCAAGTTCAGCATCATCAAGAAGTGCAACTAAAGGAGCAACGTTATAACCACCAAGCATAGTGCCTAGTAAGTAAACCGCACGTTCTTTAGAAACTAATGGTGAAGTCGCTTCGCCTTTAGCCAAAGCAGCTAAGAATGCAGCTTTAACGTATGCAGCTTGGTCAACACCCGCTGGAACACGGTTTTCTAGTAAATCAACTAAAAATGCTTCTTCGCCAGCTGGTGGGTTTTTTAATAATTCAACTAATGCAGCTGTTTGAGCATCGTCAAGTGGCTTCGGTGGGACTCCGAGTGCGGCACGTTCTGCAACGTGTTGGCGGTAAGCTTCTAGCACGGTGTTATTCCTCTTTTTTAAAAAATTATTTACGTATTCCTGCTTTAATTAAAGCTACGTAAATAATATGGACTGCTAAATTTTACTAAAATTCCAGTTAAAAGTTAATGCAAGCAGCGTGTTTCTTCGTGATGCCCATTATTTTCTAACTAAATGATGTTCATACCGATTGCACAATGAATACCACATTTACTGCTATTTGCTCAGTCTTTAACACATTAACTTTGGACTGGTATTTAAAAACAAAAAGGCAACTCATGTTGCCTTTTTTTTCCAAATATAAGTATTCAACCTTAGTGTACTGTTGTGGCTTGAATATATTGCTTAAAACTTTCCCGACATCCTTCAAATTTCATCTGAATTTCGTCGTCATGTAAGTTTTGGTGCGCCGAACCGGCAAATGAAATTTGAACCAAAAACCGTGTAGGTTCATGTTCAAGGGCTTGTTTAAAGTAAACCTGATCACCCAAGCTAAGGACATAGTGCCCTCCACCAATCACGGCCACGCCATTTTCATCTTCCAAGAGTAAATCTGCTTGATTTAAATAGCCGACAACTTCCATTTTCTGCTCCTCTCGTTTTTGTTCTCTTTTCATTATTCTTTATTTTCATATGCTTTTCTATATATATGATTTAGTGTTTTGTCACAAAAAAATACCAACTTAAAATAAAAAACCGTTCATTAGAACGGTTTGTAATCTGGCATGTCTTTATGAGGGGTCGCTATACATTTTTCAGTGTATGCTGCACGAACTTTTTCTCGTGCCCCTTCAATATCGCTCTTAATGTCCGCTTCAGGCAAAGCATATACATGCTCAATAATATCTAAGATAAATGCTTTGGTCGTCGCATCTTCTACCTTATTGGCATGTTCAATTGCTTTGTCTTTTTCAATTGCATTTTGACGATCTAGCATAATCGAACGTGCTGCATTTCCTACACTTTTACAATAGCCATGCCATTGTTCTTCTGGCGTTAACGGTTTTTTTTCTGCACAACCCACCAAAGCAATGGCAGCAGCCAAAACAAATAACTTTTTCATTACAACTCTCCTATGTGCCCTATCATAATCAAACTTTTAAAAATGAAGAACCATTCCCCTGCTTTAAATGTCAAAAAGCCCAGATTTGGGCTTTTTGACTGAGCAAATTAACCGCAGTTCGCTTGAACTACTTTATTGGTCTTTGGATCAACCGTTACTGTCACTCGGTCTTCACGATAATCCATCGTGACTGGCTGCCCAGGTTGGACTAAACGCACTATCTTCGCACTGGTTTTTTGCTTAATCTGCGCTTCCGTTAAATTCGACTGACCAATCAAGGCTGTCGCTTGCTCTGCGACACATTTGCTCTGGCTAGCACGGAACAGTGCCCACTCTTCAATAACTTGACCATTGGGCAAATGACAATATCCCACTTCACCATTCGCTTCTTTTCGAGTCTCTAATTTGCCACCCTGTTCAATACAAAAAGTACTGGCAGGATTTGCCATACCAATATTGGGCTTTTCTGCTTCATTCTTTTGTGCAGTACTACAACCAGACAAAGCTGCCACAATCAATCCGAGCATTACAGTTTTTTTCATAAAGGGGATTTCTTTAAATAAAAGATCAACATAGCAAATAAGCACGAATGAAACTGTGCGAGTTTTGCAAAATATTGAACAAAAAAGAAAAGCCCATCAAAAGATGGACTTCTTATACTTAAAACTTGCCTTGTTAAGCCTGTTTTAGTTAACTGAATGGATATCCAGCTCTTCATTTTTCGCTAAAACGACCGAAGCCAAAATTGGCGTACCTAAAATGAATGGTACGGAAAAAATCCAAAAAATCACGGTATAGTGAGGATCAAAGAAAAATTGAATAGCAAGTGCCACCAAAATTAAAACGGAAAATAGAATTGCAGCAAAACGCATTACAAATTTGATTGGCATTATGATCTTCACTCTTAATTTAGCTAGTCCATTTACTATACACCTACTTTTAATATGGCTTAATTGATTTTAAGTATCTTCTGTCTGTTATTTATAGATTTTATTCATCTACACAAAGACTATTTATTCTGAAAAATAATGCGCCATTTGACCGAAGATAAGCCCACATCAATGTAGGCTTATCTGGAAATAGATGCGTTAGAACTTCCAATTATAGAACAAGTCTATTGCACGCTCTACTGATTGACTCGCCTCTAAGTACATTCGCTTATTCATTTGATAGCGTAAAGTCAATTTATTCACAGGAGTAAACACCCCCACACCATAACGAATATACAAATCAGGAGTGATATAACCCGTCAGACTCACTTGAGTATCATCGCCAGTTCCTTGCGCATCTAAAGCCAAACCACTTAATCCAAAAGTACGCCCAAGCTGATTGGTAAATGCGCGTGTTCCTCCCAAACCTAAACTAATTCCTGCTGCAGCAATAGTATTATTAACATCCGATTTAAAGCCTTCAGTTTGGCTTAAGCTACTAGAACCTTCATTAATTCGTCCAGTAAGTAATGCATTTAAAGCTTCTTGCTCAGACAAACCAGCATCGTTATACACTTGAATATTCGGGGAAGTTGCCGTACCTGTTACGCGCACTCCAACCGTACTGCCCTGTACGGCTTTGTTTGCATCAATATCTAAAGTTGGGTTACTTAGAGCGCCATTGAAACGCGCAATTGCACGGTTTAAATCTAAACTTTGACCATAGGCTTCAATTTTAACCCGTTGACTAACCCCAATTGCACCATTGGCACGCATAGCAGTTTCTGCACCACGCTGTGACAAATACAAACGTCCTAATAATGGAATGCGACTGTTAAAGCCTTGGAAAATGACCTGATTACCTAAGCCAACCATGACATCAGCACGGATGTCCCAAGGCTTCGAGCTGTTTAAGATTGCTAACTGATTTTGCCCCTCTTTAACTATACGAACATCAGAAGATACATTCACCACAGGTACAGATGCCTCTGGCATTGAAATTAAAGCGCGGGGAACTTGAATTTCACCATTTAAAGTGAGTTTCTTACTTAATGGTAAAACATCAAGCGTAATTTTAGGGGTTACCAATGCCGTAATTAAAGGCGCTTGACGAATAAGTAAATTCTCACCATTCAGCTGTAACTGAATACGCGGATCATTCTTCCAGTCCACAGTTCCTGTTAATTTGCCAACCCCACGCCCACTATTAAACGCACCGTTGATTGTTGCTTGGTCTTGACGAATTGCTGAATAAAGCTGGATATTGGTCAAGTTCACTGGTAGTGAAATCATGCTAATTGAACCATCTTTTAAACGGACATCCCCCGTCAGTAATGGAGCTTTCAACGTACCATTGATTTTACCTGCATAAGAAAGTGTCCCCCCCATAGAACGCACATCGGCTATGAATGGCTTAAAAACTTTGAGCTGTACTTGATCAAATGCAATTTCACCACGCATAGGCATGTTGTCACGGTATGGATCAATAACCACATTGGCATATCCCACGCCAATTTCAGGTGTTTTGACATCCAATCGGATTTGTAGACCTTCTGCAACACTTTTTGCAACCAAAGCCACTTGTTCATATTTTAGCGTTGAACCTAAGTCTTGTGGATCATCTGCAGCTAAGCCAATCACCCCATCACGAGTGACTAAACGAGCATCAATTTTCGGTTTAGCTCCTTGTGCCCAAACCGCTTTTGCATGCCCATTTAACTTACCTGTAATCGCTAGACCTTCAGGCATAAACGCAGCAAAATCATTTAAGTCTAAGTTTTGTGTTAAAAATGAAACATTACCACGCGTTTTGCTCACTCGAATTGGCTGATCAAAACAAAGTTGGCTTTGCTGACTCATCCAACAATGCGCACCAATCAGCAAATCTGTATTAGAGCGACTATAAACGACTGAGGCATTTTGGCGCTGAACCAAACGCGCGCGCACAGAGTCAAAATCACCCTTTTGAATTTGCCCTAACCAATCATTTTGACTATTAAAGCCACCAGCAAGTTGCACATAAAATTTAGACTTTTCATTTTTCGCAGTAACTTTTAATAAATGTGCTTTACGTGTTCCTGCAAGTGAAATTTCACCTTGTTGAATTTCACGATTACCACTACGTAAACTTTCCATTTTTGCCGTCATAAGTGACGGTGTCGTTTCTGATGTCGGCAACTGTCCAATAATACGCAATTTACGCATATCAATTAGATCTTTAAAGCCAAAATTATCCACCGCTAAGTTTGCTGTTGCTCTTAATCGGGGTTGGGACTGAACATTTAAATATCCGTATGCGCGACCACGCAAGCCTGCATAAATTTCATACAGCGCAGGTGCATTAATATTCAGCCTTAAATTTTGCGCATTACCAGTCGCTTGAATTTGGTTTTTAGCATAAGCCAACAGCAGGTTATTCGCCTCAAACTGCTGAGGTAAAAAACCTTTTTGATTAGAGTTTAATACCAAAGCCAAGTTACCTGTACCACGTACAGGTTTGTTATTCAGCATACCCGCTAGATTTAAACTTTCGATGTTAATTCGTTTTAAAGCATCCGACCATGTACCTTTCGTCTTCACGACACCTGACAGTTCACCTTGGACACTCGATGCAAAATACTGTGGTTTGAAACGAATGAATGCTGCATTTACATCCCAAGTGATGCCATGAATAAAGTGCACCAAACCACTGGCATTAATTTGACCTGCAACTCCGTTATGCTTCAGTTCAGTTATTTTAATAAACTCAGGTGTTCCTGATAATCTTAGATTTAATGTACCTTGACTGGCCTCAAGTTGACTGGCTTTTAAAGCCCCGTCATAGTTCACAGCATAACCTTTAAAGCCACCACCTGCTTTTTCATCATTAAATAATAATGCGGCGGTTGACTGACCAGTTAAATGAACCGTTTCATTGTTGCTAACCATTTTTCCAGTCAGATCAATACCTTGTAATTGAATAATCTGTTGATTTGGTTTGGCATACCCACTAGCCTGAAGTTTGCCATTCAATAGATTAATCGGTGCTGCTTCTGTAACAGTTTGCGGATTAAAGTCTTTTGCATTTAAAACGGCTTTCCATTTTAATTGACGTTTATCACTTGGAAGCTCAACAAATGCATTACCCGTTAAACTTCCTTGGCCTGCAACATAGCTAAAACTTGGAACATTTAAGTTATTATTTTTAAGATTTAACTGTGCAAGGTAATGACCCGCAGGTAAGGTCGCTTTTTCGTGTTTACTCACAACAGTCGCAACATGAATATCTTGCTGACCTTCAACTAAAGCCAGTTTTACATCACCTGAAGCACTACTTAACCAGCCAACATAAGGTACAGCGCGATCAATATTTTTCCAAGAGACATCCATCAACATTGGCTGGACTTTATTATTTTTCTCTGGATTTTGGTCTAGCGCAAGATGCCATGATTCATAACGATCAAAGTCAAGATTTGCAGTTAAATGCAGGCCTTTTTCAAGTGTCCCCTTCGAGGCAATTTTGGCATCTAAGCTGGGCGGTAAAAAATCAGAAATAACTTGAGGCAATACATCATCTTTAGGATTTAGTTTATCCAAACGACCTTGTAAATTCCAAGTAACATGGTCTTTCCAGCTCACCACACCACCGACATTAACAGAACCTTTCATCAACTGCGCATTTAGGTTATCAATATCAAGTTGATGAACCAAATCGGTATGCATCAAAGCAGTGTATTGGCCTTTAGGAATGTCTTTACCACTCAAATCTGTGTTTAAGTCGATATCCAACCGCTGAATATCACCTGCAAATTTAGCAACACCTTTTTCAGCATACAATTTGTAATCGCTGAGCAGTGGCACATGGTAATGATTAAATTTGAGCTGTCCTTGCATCGGCACATGTTTACGTACGGGATGTATAATCGCCCAACCTGTTAGTAAGTCAGGCGTTCGGGTCGCAACACCCGCTTGAATGGTATCTAAGCTACCTTTGGCATGAACGGCAATATCATGTACGTTTAAACTGTTATTTAAGGAA
Organism: Acinetobacter sp. UBA6720; assembly: GCF_002454215.1. Classification (NCBI taxonomy): domain Bacteria; kingdom Pseudomonadati; phylum Pseudomonadota; class Gammaproteobacteria; order Moraxellales; family Moraxellaceae; genus Acinetobacter; species Acinetobacter sp. UBA6720. The sequence continues at coordinate 18,087 of NZ_DKIK01000204.1, read as the reverse complement.
GGGATGTTTGCAATTGCTGTCGCTTCAAGCGGATATTTTCCTGAAAATTTCATTTTTCCAGTTGCATTACGTACAGCCAAATAACCCATATTCATACTTGACTTTTCAAACTCAAGCTCTGTACCCGACCATAAGGCATCATTTAAATGTACATCATAAAAATCAACGTGCGCACCTGTCGCAGTTTTAATATTTAAATGATCAACATCAGCTGTATCTAAGCGCAGTACAAAAGGAAGTTTAATTTCATTAAACTTAAATGGTTCATCGCTTGGCTCACCTTTGGTTATAATTCTAAGGTTACGAACATCAGCTTTGCGTAAATGAATTTCTTTATCTAATATAGCACGCCACCCTAAACTGACATCGGCACGATCAATTTTGACATCAACAGGCTTTAATGTGACCACTACATTTTTAAGAATAATACCTTTCCATAGATTACCGCTTTCATATTCATAGTTAATAATCTTTTGGCGTTCTAATACTTGGTCGAGTAAAAACTTACTGCCTCTATCTGTAGAAAACATAACTGCAAGTGATATCACCAACAAGATGAGTGTCAACATCAGCGTCAAAATGACACTTCTAAAAATGCGCCGCTGTTGTTTTAACGGCGTAGGTGTTGGTTCTTGCTGCTGCTCTACTTCAGCCATAATCTTCCCAAAAAATGCTAAATTTTATAATAATGAACCGATAAAGAAATGTAGACGGATAGGATGACTGTCATCTGAAATCCCTGATGCTACATCAATACGAATTGGACCAATCGGTGATGCCCAACGAATGCCTAAACCAACACTGTACTCGGTGTCATTGCTAAAATCTTTATCATACGCATTACCAAAGTCACTAAAAATCGCTGCACGCCAGCCTTCCTTAAATTGATAGTTGTATTCCATTGAGCCCACAGCTAAGGCTTGACCACCTACTTTAAATCCGTCCACAGTTGGAGATAAACTCTTATAATCAAAACCACGAATACCTTGGTCGCCGCCCGTAAAGTAACGTAAGTTATATGGTACTTTACTAAAGTCTTGAGTAAAGATATAACCGAGATCTCCACGTCCTACGAATTGGTGATTATCATTTTCACCCAATGAATAAATAAAACGCCATCCTGCATTCGCAATTGCCATGTCTGCATCTGAGAGTAGGCTTTCACTGCCTAGTTCAAGCTTATAAGTTTGTTTAATGCCCTTACTTGGATTGACACGTTTATCGCTATCAATTCTGGAAATTTCATAACCAAATAGCAGTGACTCTTGCTCAGGGTCGTCATTTGCAATAAAGGCATCTGGAATATCGTCTTCATCTGCAACCCCTTTTTGGGTTAAACGATCTAAACGATAACGCACACCATAGGTATGTTGCCAATTTCCCATCGGATTTTTAATAACACGGTCTGCACCAATAACTGCTGATTCAGTTTGTAAACTTACGCCCTGTCCAACATCATCTTGTTCTTCACGCTCATATCCTCCCACAAGGCTCACATAGTCATTCAATGGATGCTTGTAGGGGATGTTATATCGACCATCAATAGACTGACGGATTTGTGAAAGTTCTAAGTTCGCATCAAAAGAGTGTCCACGATTGTTAACAATGGCACGACGATATTGCGCACGTAAACGAGCACCTGTATCACTACCATAACCAGCACCTAATTCAGCGCTATTCAATTGATCGGCATTTAATGTGACTTTAACGGGGATGACCTTTGTTTCTCGCGCTTCAAGTTTTAGGCGTTCTTCTTCGCTTTGTTTTAATTCTTGTGCAGTTTTTAGTGCCGCTTGTGCTTGATTTTGTTCTACATCATTCACACCTGCAAACTGAGTTTCGCTTACGACAGACTGGGTCACTTCACGGTTTGACACAATCTGTTGTTTTTCCTGAGCCAAAACATCTTGACGTGAAAGTTGCTGTTCATCGACCAATTTCTGCAAATCAGGAGGTAATTCGCTTGGCATTTCAACTGGATCTGGTCGAACAGCATCTACCAAACTATAGTTAAAGTAGCGTGAGTTGGTCAAATTATTAGCCAAACCATTTACACGCCAAAAGGTATAATCCGCTCCGGGCTCCCATGTCACTAGACTTTGTAAAACATCTAGATCAATTGGTAGTGGCTTATCCGGATCACTCATTACAAACTCTACGTCACCTAACTTATAACGACTACCTGTCTCAAAACGCAGGTTAATATCTGCTGTATTTTGTGGCTGTTCCACTTTCACATCGTGTAAGCGCCAATAACTATCAAAGAAACCGTTATTACTTGCAGCCTCATTGACTCGTCCTTTAGTTGACTCATATAAGCCATGATTTAATACATCGCCTACATCTTGTTCAGGCAAAACCCGTATCACTTGGAAATGCGGTAAATTTGCACCTGCACCACTAAATTCAATGTTTTGCTCTTCGATACGAACGGGTGTATTCGGTGTGACTTGAACACGGACACGACTACTACTGGTTTTTTCAAACTTAAACTCAGCATTATAAAAACCAACCGCTTGCGCCGCTTGGTTGGACAGTGTACGGAGTTGCGGTAGTGCCGATGGAAAATCATCAAAAGATTCTTGGGTAAAACTCGAGAGCTTACCCTTAATATTGTCTTTTAAATTAACCAATGCTGCCTGATAAGCTTTATTCGATATCTCGCCCTCATATTTTGCATTGATAATTTCAACATCAGCACTGATCCGTGGAACTTTGGCGCTATCCATTTCTTTTGGTGGTCGAATCTTATAGAGCATGCGTTTAAAGAAATTCGGTTCTTTGGCGATTTTCTCTTCGGTGCTCATGTCAAAATCTAAGGTGTTTCCCGCTGTATTTGCCTCTACCGAAATTTGACTATCTGCTTGAATATTTCGCATCAAATCGTCGACATTAACAGGTGCTTGATTAATCTCAGCCATTTCCTGCTGTGTCGCATCTGCCACGACAAGCTCTTTCTTTTGACCACTGCGGTAGGCCTGTGCTTCTGCTTTGGCTTGCTCTGCTACCTGATAAATATCATTTGCCATATTCTGATCTACTTGAACATCAGGCAAATCCTCAAGGTCTTCAAATTGAATCGGTGCAAATTCAGCTAAGTTTTTTAAAGAGGTTTGTTGCTGTTGCAACATTTGCATACTGTCTGGAACAGTAGGTTCAACCGCCATATTTTTAACTTTCTGTAATTCCTCAGTACTGCTCATACCCTGAAGAATCGCTTCTTTTTTAATTTCCTCAGTCATTTGCGCATTCGTTTGCGTATCCACTTGCACACTGCTTGGCTCAATGGCAACGGGCGTTTCTGCAAAACTTGCTTGTGACAAAAGCGTTAAAAAGATACTCAGGCATAAATATTTATTGTTATGATGCCACGGTATGAAAGAATTCATACTCAATGAAAGAGTCGACTTTTTAAAATTTGTTTTGGCAAGCATAGAAAACTCTAAATTTATTTAATCTTTATGGATTTGCTCTAATGAAATGACCCAAAAGAACTGAAATCTATTGATTATTTTACCCAATTTCAGGTTTTAAATATCTTACATGATTTTATTGAACGATTGAGCAATTAGTCACATTTCTTAATAAAACTTAATGCAGTGCAAAAAGCATGAAAAACAATGAACATCTATTAAGTACCCGTCGCTTTCTTCCCATGTTTATTACCCAATTCTTTGGTGCATTAAACGACAATGTTTATAAACAAGCTTTGCTTTTAGTCATTACTTATGGATGGATTAATCAACAAGCAGCCAGTGTAAGTACACTCAATAATCTAGCTGCACTTTTATTTATCCTACCTTACTTTATTTTCTCCGCAACAGCAGGACAAATTGCTGACAAATTTGAACGCTCACAGTTGATTCGCAGCATTAAAATTTTAGAAATTGTGATTATGCTGATTGGCTCAGCAGGATTCTTATTGGGAAATCTATGGTTGCTGTTGTTGGCTTTATTTATGATGGGCACACACTCCACCTTCTTTGGCCCAATCAAATACGCCATTTTACCTGAGATTCTCAAGCCAAATGAACTCATGTCTGGCAACGCATTGTTCCAATCAGGTACATCTATTGCCATATTGGTGGGCATGATTTTAGGTGGTGCGGTCATTTCAGCGTCAAATGGCAATTTGTTTTGGATTAGCCTGACTGTGGTTACGATTGCTATTTTGGGTTATTTCTCTAGCCGCTATATTTTAAAACAAAAAGTCAGCGCACCCGATTTAAAGATCGACTGGAATTTCTTTAGAACGAGTTTTCAAACACTTCAATATGCCAAAAGCCTGCCCCTCATTTTTATGGTTTTACTGGGGAATTCATGGTATTGGTTTTATGGGGCGACCTACCTCACTCAAATTCCGCAGTTGACCTTGCAAAATCTACACGCTTCAGAAAATGTCGTAAGTCTACTCTTGACCTTTTTCTCTGTCGGCATTGGGGTCGGTTCGCTGTTATGCCGTAAGATTGGTGGTTCAGAAGTAAATATAAAAATGGTGCCTGTGGGTGCTATTGGACTGACTTTATTTGCCTTTTATTTGGCCTTGAGTCTCGCTTATGTCCCAGAACGTACAGGGGCAATGCTCAATGTTAGCGATATGTTCAACCACGGTATGGTTTACTATCATGTCATGCTCGCAGTGACTTTGCTTGGCATCAGTGGTGGTTTTTATATCGTACCCTTGTATGCCATGATGCAAGCGTATTCTCCGCGGTCACACCGTGCACGTGTTGTTGCCGCAAACAACATTTTAAATGCGGTGTTTATGGTGTCATCTGCTGTATTTTCGATTATCATTTTAAGTGTTTTAAAGATTGATATTAAAATACTTTTCAGCATTACCGCTATATTGAGTGCAGTTTTTACAGTATGGTTGTTATATCGACTTAAACCTATGCTAAAAACTGTACAACCTGAGTTAGAGGACTAAAGTTATGCGTCATTACACTGGCATAGATAAATTTATCAATTCTTTTGATCAAGCCCTGCGCAGCTTAGTTCCTGGCACAACGTCTGCTCAGCGCGAGAACCCAGGTAAGGCGGTAGAAACCCAACTGGCCGTCAGTGAAGCGCGTCATGTTGCTGGTTTAATGCGAGTCAACCATAGTGGCGAAGTCTGTGCTCAAGCGCTCTATCATGGTCAGGCCTTAACTGCAAAACTGCCAAATGTACGCCGGGAAATGGAACAAGCCGCGATTGAAGAACAAGACCATCTTGCATGGTGTGAAGACCGCTTAAAAGAACTGGATAGCCATACCAGTCTGCTCAATCCAATTTGGTATGGTTTGTCTTTTGGTATGGGCGCAATCGCAGGCATTGCAGGCGATAAATATAGCTTAGGTTTTGTTGCAGAAACGGAGCGCCAAGTCAGTCTGCATTTACAACATCACATCAGCCAACTTCCTGCTCAGGATGATCGTTCACGCAATATCCTTGTACAAATGAATGAAGATGAATTACATCACCGTGATACAGCACTAAATGCTGGCGGTGTCGATTTACCTATTCCTGTCAAAATCACCATGACGGCTATATCAAAACTCATGACCAAGACCAGTTATTTTATTTAAACAACAAGGGTTTAAATAAAAAAGCAGTGGAATCACCACTGCTTTTTTATTGACTTAGTTCTGAGTTATTCCACAACGATCGGCAACAATAAGGTATTGCCTACTTGTTTCAAATTCGCTGTATATTTAGTTGCCAATGAAGGGTTGGATGGATAACTTTTTCCGTTGAACTTGAGTATGACCTGTCCTAAACCACGTGTGTAAACCGACAAATCATGCCAACCTTGCGTCTGTGTACTTAAAGCATAAATTGGAGTAGATGATACGGTCATTTTGCTATGTGGTTGGAAGCGTCCATTAGCAAGTCCTTTAAAGACCAATAAAGTACAACCACCAGAACCACACCATTCTGAACCATCCAGCAGTACCACTGCATCAGCCAGACCATCCTGATTCAAATCAAAAGTATTAGTTTGATAATTTGACTGATCTTGCGTATAGGCATGCACCGCCTGCTCTAGCGCTTTATTTTCAGCAGATTTCGATGCTGAGACGTCATTCCCAACTGTACTTCTCACTACTGAAGTCAGACCTGATTCCGCTTCAACCATGTTTGATGGATTTGATTGACAACCCGCTACAAGCATTGCTAAAAAAAGCGCACTCAAAATTTGTATTTTCATGAAATAACTCGCTTTGAATTGTATTTTTATATACATCTTAAAACAGTTATAAATGCAATCACACTTCAATATGTTAATTGGTTTCTACACAACTGACCGTTGGAAATGTATGCTCTGCATGTTGAAAGGCAGCATCCTTCCACACATCAAACATTGGAATTTTAACATCTAAAGCCAAAGGCAGTTTCTTAGGATTAAATTGCATATGCTCTAGGTTGTCACCCCATGCAATCAAATCAACATCCAAAGCAATTTGATGCGATGGACGAATTCGTCCAGAGGCATTTTCCATTTTTTTCAGCAGGACTGAAATCTCAGAAGCAGACAAAGTTGATTTCAGCAAACACGCTGCATTCCAATAATCTGCTCCGACACCATCACGACATGGAATTAAATAAATGTTCGAAAATTGCAGCTGCCCAATTTTAGATAACTCATCAGAGGCATATAAAAAATGTTGCTGAGGGTTATTATTACTCGCCAGAGCTAGGGCGAAAATCGTTTCGGTGGCGTTCAAGACGAATTCCTACAGAATTTGCTTGCGCGATAATGGCAGGCTTACGGATGGTAATATTAATTGATTCAATCGCATGAAAGGTAGAAAAAAGTGCGTTGATGACCAACTTTGCCGCATGTTCAATCAGTTCAGGCTTGGCTTCTTGAATAACCTTTGCCGCGATTTCACAAATTTCAGCATAATTTAAGGTATGGTCTAAGTCATCTGAGTTTGATGCTTGCTCCAAATCTGTTTGAATAATCATATCCAACATTAAAGGCTGAATAATCTGACGTTCCCAGTTAAAACAGCCAATCACTGTTTCAACTTTTAAGCCTTCAATGATAATTGCGTCCACATTATTACCTTTAACAGATTTTGACTTTTAATCCCTGCCTTGCGAAACCATGTTTCTCATCCGTTTAACAGGAAAGCGTTTTCAGTCCCTCTTTTCAAAAGAAGGACTGAAAGGGATTTTTTGGAGAATGTGCTTCAAAAGAATTTAGTTTTTTAACAACACATTTGGGTCCATAGTTTGCACCATTTGCAAACGCTGGTCAGCATAGATATCGGTATACGGTGCAAGGATGCGCATGAAACGATCGAAATACAGCATCTGTTTAAATAACAAGGCAAAATCACGTGGGAAGCGAATGCCGTGACGCTCGCCCACTGCGACCATATCCATCATAATGTCATTCAAATCTGCTGGGTTTGAACTCAGCAATTCTTGCGGATCTGCCAACAGCACACCACTAAATAAACGCTCAAGATCTGCGGCCAACACTTGCGTATCAATCTGCACTGCGGTCATGCCCATTTTCAGCATGTTTTCCGCCATGAGTGCATAATCGGTTTTTTGTAAGGCATCCATAAAGGCGATACAAGCTGTCCAGACTTCAGGTTTCAACTGGCCCACAATTCCAAAGTCAATAAAACCGACACGACCATCATCAAGCAACATCAAGTTTCCAGCGTGTAAGTCAGCATGGAAGCTATTACACATCATCAGACTACCAAACCATGTATTCATGGCAGTAATCAGGACTTGTGATGGATCTTTGCAACGCTGTTTCACCACATTAAAATCGGTTAATGGTACACCATATAACCGTTGCATGGTCAGCACACGGCGAGTCGAATATTGGTGATAGACCTTCGGTGCCATGGCTTTATGGTTTTGTGTGATATTGAGATAGTTCACAAAGTCATCCAGATTACTGGCTTCTTCAATAAAATCGACTTCACGAACCATGCGGGTTTTGATTTCTTCTACAATGTCTGCAAGAGATGCAAATTTGACTTTAGGCACCGCTTTTTCCAAGACCTTGGTTGCCCAGTGCAGCACATTTAAGTCAGTATAGAGAATCGTTTCTACACCTGGCTTTTGTACTTTAATCACTACATCTTCGCCCGTCACCAGTTTTGCGGCATGGACTTGGGCAATAGATGCCGAAGCTAACGGTGTTTCATCAATTGATGCAAAAATCTCAGACAGATTTCGACCTTCAAACTCAGATGCCAAAACCCCCTGTACATAACTAAACGGTAAAGATGGGGTTTGGTCTAAACAGCCTTGGAATTCTTCAACGTATTCACGTGGAAAAAGTGAAGGTGTACTCGCAATAAACTGACCCAGCTTGATATAGGTTGAACCCAAAGACTCAAAGGTTTCACGCATCAGTTTGGCATTACTTGGTTTTTCAGTTGCGTACTTAATACCTGCACGCGCTGCAATGACTGCTGTTTCCCCAACACGGGCAACAGAGCGCAGTCCATCTAAAAAGATATTGTTTTTCATAATATCGGTCAAAAATAAATTGTATTGAGTGTATCAAAGAATGAAAAAATTGCAGGCTTATCTTGCCTGACAAACTGGACAATCTGTATCTTTTTCGAAAGCAAGCAAACGTTGTTTCATACTTAAGCCATCCCAAAGCAACAGGCGTTGTTTGAGTGCGGAGACATTTAAACCTAAGTATAAAAGTGCATGATGCGCTTGAAGACTAGCCATTACGTTCGGAGTGGTGGCAAGAACGCCCGAATCTGCACAGCGTAGGCTTTCATTCGCATGTTCTTCTTTCGGGAACAGACATTCATAACAAGCAGACTCGCCTTCCACCATAAAGAGTTGCCCTTGAAAACCAATGGCCGATGCACTGATGAGTGGAATATTGGCCGCTTTACACTGCTGATTGACCAAATACCGCGTCGTAAAATTATCACAACCATCAAGAACTAGGTCTTGACCAACAATTAAGCGAGCTGCATTAGATGTATCAAGCTTTACAGTATGCGCATGGACTTGAATATAGGGATTGATCTGCTTTAAACGCTGGGCCAAAACCTCTGCTTTATAGAAACCGACATTGTTTTCTACATAGGCAATCTGTCTTTGCAGATTGCTTACTTCGATCGTATCTGCATCAATCAGAGTGATTTGCCCTACGCCAGCACGTGCCAGTAACTCCGCAGTCAAACAACCGATGCCTCCACAACCCACGATGAGTACATTGGCTAACTTGAGTTTTTCTTGTGCCTCTATATCCCATCCGTCCAATAAAATTTGGCGGCTATAGAGATGCATTTCAGCATTACTGAGTTCTAGACTTTCATCTAACTCGTCCATGATTCAGCCTTTTGCTAAAGAAAATATTGATGTCGAATTATAACTATGAAACTAAGATTGGCTATGCACAAATTCAATAAATGCGATGTGCTTTAAATGGCTCATCTTTTCATTTTTAAATTACGGATATTGAATCATAGTAGTTGCCTAGTTAAATTTACTTAGGCTATTTATACATCTAGCTATATTTCACGCGGTGTTCCCACAGGTCACATATCACTATAAATGGAGCAAAGAAAAGCCAGCCCATTTAGAACTGGCTGGCTTTAATTCTAATTAGAGTTCAACAAAAAATATGATACGCGAAAATGTCATCTGCAACCTGCATGGTCTAAGCAAGATAATGTTTCTTCGATATCTTTTAATAAATCCAAGAAAAGAACAGGTTTTGCAGGTGACAATGGTTTTGCCTACTTTTGCCGAAACAAAAGTAGGGCGAGCAGCAGGCTAATGACAAAATTGGATGAAAATTCGATAAAACTCCGCCAAGATAATTTTTTTCAATCGGTTAGATCAACAATTACTGCGAATTCGACTTACCACTAAGACCCTTTTATTTTTAAATTAAATTGCAACTTGTATGGTTTGTATCTTTGCCACTTCTTGCTGTTTCAGTAAATTACGTTGAATTTTGCCACTCGACGTTTTCGGCAAGCTTTCAACAAACTCAATCTCTTTCGGATATGCATGTTTAGATAAACGTGAACGCACATAGGCTTGGAGTTTGCTATCCAATTCTTTAGAGGCTTGGTACTGAGGTTTCAGCACCACAAAAGCTTTCACCACTTCAGTGCGTTCTGGGTCAGGCTTACCAATCACAGCCGACTCTAAAACCTCTACACACTCAAGCAAAGTACTTTCGACATCAAAAGGCCCAACTCGATAGCCTGACGTTGTAATGACATCGTCAGCACGTCCAACAAAATCGACACCGCCAATTTCATTCAGTTTGACCGTATCACCCGTTAAATAATACTGTCCCACAAAGGACTTTCGATTATTGCCACCATAGCCCTTAAACCATGTCAGTGGTGACTGGCTAAAGTCTATCGCCAACGTTCCAATCTCTCCGCGCTTCACTTCTTGGTGGTTCGCATCCAGTACAGCAAAGCGGTGTCCAGGATTGGCAAAGCCTGCCGACCCGACTTTTTTCTCATGCTCCAGTGCATGATGGTTGGCAATCACCATGCCCAACTCAGTTTGTCCATACTGGTCATAAATGTTGACGTTCAGATCATTATTGAACCAATGAATCACTTCTGGGGTCAAAGGCTCACCTGCACTACTGACGGCACGTAAGTGAGTTTTAATGGAAGGATCAAACTTTTCTTTGAAACCGAAGAACATTCGAAAAGCTGTAGGCGACCCCGTTAAGTTACTGACACGATACTTTTTAATAACCTCAACCGCATGATCCACGCTAAATGCACGCTCATCCATAATGATGCTATGCCCCAAGCTGAGCGGGCCTGTGATTCCATAGTACAACCCATAAGCCCAGCCCGGATCGGCTAAATTCCAGAATGAATCGTCTTCTCTTAAATCTACCGCATGTTGCATATAACCCTTAAAAGCCAAAACTGCTTTTAAAGGGACAGGTACCGATTTCGCCAAACCTGTGGTGCCAGAGGTAAACATCATCAGGAAATCATCATTAAAGCTACACAAAACAGCTTCACATTGATCGGACTGTTGTTTGACCTCTTGCCAAAAATCAGCTTCGTTACTAGCTAAGTTTGTTCCCGCATTTACAGTCAGGATATGTTTGACTTCAACGTGATTTAATTTTGGGCGTTGTTCTGCATTGGTCACAATCAATTTAGTATTCGCAGTTAAAACTCGATGCTCAATCGCCTTCGACTCAAAAGCGGTAAACAGAGGCTGGTAAATCGCACCGATCCGCCATGTTGCTAAAATCGTAATCAATAGTTCAGGGGTACGGGGTAACAGCCCTGCGATACAGTCACCTACTTGAATGCCAATATTTTTAAAATAATTTGCCAACTGTGCTGAGGCCACATCGAGCTGTTCAAAACTCCATTGCTCAGACTCTCCATTTTTTCCTTCCCAAATGAGTGCTATTTTTTGCTGCCCGACATAACGCTGACAACACTCAATATAAGCATTCATTGCATTGGGTTGACCGACCAATTGTTCTTGAATCAGTTGCTCATAGTTAAATTCTTGGTGGGCTTGTTCTAATGTCTTCATCACGACAACCTCGTATTATCCATTTTTTAAGGCCAAATCCACTTTGGCCGTCCATGTTCTTTATCATTTTAAGCGTTGAACTGACCTCATTGTCAGTCCTATATTGTTTGAATACCCAGAGCAGCTCAGCTACTCGACTTAATACCTGTAACTAACGGCTACACCTAGATAACCATGTTTTAAATGCACCTACAATTTCCAAATCCCTCAATGAAAGTGCAAGCTTTGAACATCGACCAAGGTCTAAAACTGAGTCGTCTTAAACCTTGGTGACTTCACGTGCAATGACCAGACGTTGAATATCAGATGCTCCTTCATAAATCTGGCTCACACGAACATCCCGATAAATTCGCTCAACTGGAAAATCTGAGACATAGCCATAACCACCATGAATTTGAATCGCATCAGAACAAACACGCTCCGCCATGGTTGAGGCAAACAGTTTGGCCATAGACGCTTCTTTTAAACACGGCAATCCTGCGTCCTTCAAAGCAGCTGCATGAAAAATTAACTGGCGTGCCGCTTCAATTTGCGTCGCCATATCGGCTAAACGAAAAGCAACTGCCTGATGTTGTACAATTTCAACACCAAAGGCTTTGCGGTCATTGGCGTATTCAACTGCTGCATCCAAAGCGGCGCGCGCCATACCTACTGATTGCGCGGCAATACCGATACGTCCTGACTCCAAATTTGAAAGTGCAATTTTATAACCCTCACCTTCCGCGCCTAGCAAATGATCAGCCGGAATGCGGCAGTTCTCTAAAACAATGGTTGCCGTATCTGAACAGTGCTGCCCCATCTTTTCTTCTATACGAGAGACGATATAGCCTTCGGTATCGGTTGGGACTAAAAAGCAAGAAATACCTTTCTTATCCGCAGCCTTGTCTGTGACTGCAAAAACCAAAGCGACTTGAGCATGCTTTCCTGTGGTAATAAATTGTTTGGTTCCATTCAGCACCCACTCATCACCCTCACGAACGGCCTTACATTCCAACGCTCCTGCATCTGAGCCTGCTTGTGGTTCAGTGAGACAAAAACATCCCAGCCACTCACCTGTGGCAAGTTTGCTTAAATATTTCTGCTTTTGCGCATCAGTGCCATAACGCTGGGTAATGCCACACGGCAATGAGTTTTGCACACTGACAATAGTCGAAATAGCACCATCACCTGCTGCAATTTCCTCAAGTGCCACCACCAGTGAAATATAATCCAAGCCTGCACCACCCCACTCACGTGAAACAGTCATACCCAAAGCACCTAACTCACCCAGCTCTTTGAGTTCTTGCGCAGGAAACTGTGCAGTTTTGTCACGTGCAGCTGCGGTTGGCTTCAGTTTTTCCTGCGAATAACTACGCAACATATCCTGAACCATTTTTTGTTCTTCATTTAAAAGCATGGAGTGTCGTCCCTTCTCTGTTCAGGTTATTAAATTTAATAAATATTTGATACACGGCGACCCATTCTCAACCTGAAAGCCTTTCAAAAGATAATGTTTCTGCGAGAAAGTAGTCTGTAAATTCAATAAAACAGGTTTTGCGAATGGAGATGGTTTTGCCTACTTTTCCCGAAAGAAAAGTAGGTCGAACCGAAGGTTATAAGAAGCCTTTACTTATCGAGGCAAAGACTCTGCTATAAATTCAAAGATCACAAGTCAAAATAAATTATTTAGGCTGCATACGAATCGCGCCATCTAAACGAATCACTTCACCATTCAAATAACTATTTTCAAAAATATGGCCTACCAGCTGAGCAAACTCCTGCGGTTTTGCCAAACGCCTCGGAAATGGCACCATTTCACCTAGCGCATCTTGTACATTTTGCGGCATCGCCTTCAACATTGGCGTTTCCATAATGCCTGGAGCAATGGTCATCACTCGAATTTTTTCACGTGCTAGCTCGCGTGCCAGCGGCAAAGTCATTGAGACAACCGCGCCTTTCGATGCTGCATAAGCGGTCTGGCCAATTTGGCCGTCATAGGCTGCAACTGAAGCTGTATTCACAATCACGCCACGTTCTTCTTCACCAGCTTGAGGTTCATATTTCGCGATTAACTGCGCAGCAAAACGCAGCATATTAAAAGTACCTGAGACATTGATGTTTAATACTTTTTGGAATAAAGCCAGCTCATGAATACCCTCACGACCCAACACTTTGGCTGAAGGCGCTACACCCGCACAGTTCACCAAACCATTCAATTGTGCATATTCCGCCTCGACTTCTTGGAAGAAACTTTGCACGGCGTGCTCATCAGTAACATCAAGGCTTTTAAACTGAGCATTTTCACCCAACTCACGCTGTAGCTCTTCACCTAAAGCTTGGTTCATATCTACCAAAATGACTTTAGCGCCTTGTTCAATCAAATGACGTGCTGTTGCCGCACCTAAACCCGATGCACCACCTGTAACGACAAAAACCTTCCCTTGAATCTTCATTTATTTTTCCTTGTATGATTGAATGCTACGACTTAAGAAGAAATGTAAACACAGAACCCTTTAAGTACAATTTCCAAATATTGCATCTTCCATGATGGTTTTGGACAATGCTCAAAATGCACAATAAAAATATGGAAGCCACCATGACTGCATCGGAACATGTAAACACCCAGAAAGATTCCATTTCAATTGCTTTGGTACACGAAGCATTGTTTGAAGCTGAAAAGCAGGGATATGCAGTTGCTGATATTTTGAAAAATGCAGGCATCAATAACGAACTGTTAAGTGCGACAAAAGCACGAGTCTCAGTCAATCAATATGCACAGCTCTGGACTGAACTGGCCAATGTCATGAATGATGAATTTTTTGGGATGGATCGTCATGCTATGCGCCGTGGCAGTTTTCGGTTTTTATCTAAATCACTATTACACACCACCCAGCTCGACCAAGCCATTCAGCATATTTTGCAGTTTATGAATCTGGTGCTAGATGACTTTAGCAGTCAACTCATGGTGCAAGAGCATTATGCCTATATTGTGATTTATGAACGACAACAGCCCAAACGCATGTTTAGTTACGCGACTTATATCATGCTGATTCATGCGCTTATGTGTTGGCTAGTGGGTCAACGGGTGATTTTGAATCAAATTCAACTCAAATGTGATGCACCTACAGATGACATCGACTATAAAGTTCGTTTTTGTGAAAATATCCAGTATCAAATGGCTGAAAACTACATTCAGTTCGATGCCAATTATTTAAAAATGCCAATAAAACAGGACAGTAAATCGTGGTATCAATTTATTCAGCAAACTCCACATATTTTACTGACCCGTTATAAAAACCCACATTCAACCAGTGCCCAGATTCGTCGCTACTTAATGCAAGAGCCACCTATACAATGGCTTGAACTGTCTGAAATTGCCCATCATTTCAATATGTCTGAGGCGACTATTCAGCGGCGACTGAAAAGCGAAGGTTTCAGTTATCAGCAACTGAAAAATGATATACGCCGTGATATGGCGATTGAGCTGCTCAGTAACAGCCAAGTATCATTACAAGACATTAGCACTGAACTCAATTTTCATGATCCGAGTGCGTTCCACCGTGCTTTTAAAAAGTGGACTGGGGTCAGTCCCGGTGCTTATCGTCAAAATAAGGACGCTTAACTGAGGTCGATTGGTATAAGCAACTACGAGATGCTCTTGCTCTTTCTACATCACAAATCACTAGCCAATAAAATTCTCTCGTTCAAGTAAAACCTTAACATTCTATTGTTCTGACTTGGGTTTTGATTTGCCAAATGAAATGTCAACAGAGCTTATACATTAAATTGAATTTTTGATGCTCATTCATCGGAAAATCAAGGTGCTGTCGCACTTTGTCACTGACTTCAAAAAATTAACTGCCATAGTGATCTCGTCATATTGTTCTTGACACAATGTTGAATAAAAACATCATGGAGGGAAAACATGAGTAGCCAATTAAATAAAAACTTAATGAAAAATATCGGATGGTTATCATTATTAGTGTGCAGTCAGCCAGTGATAGCCGACTCATACGTTTATGTGACCAATACCACCCCTGAAACAGTCTCCGTCAATATTAATCATCACGGTACACGCACCTTAACGCAAGGGAGTCAATGGGCTCAAGAAGCCACTCAAATTGCCCCTTATGAAACCAAACGTGTACTGCGTTATAACCGTTATACTGGGCTAAAGTCAGGCCAAACCTATAATTTTGATACCGTGATTACAGGCGGTGGTTCAAGCGTCACCCTGAAACAATCTATGACTGGCACTTGGTCTGGAAGTAATATTAAACATTCTGCATCTGGCAGTGATTTCTCTGCACCATGGTTCAACGACCGTAACATTCAGCGTTTCAACACCAATTATGCAGGAAAAACGGCGCAGACTGCTTTTAAAGCTGAATACACTGGTGGTTATGACGACTTCCACTACACCATCCATCAAAATACCGTGCCAGAACCTGTTGCCAGCAGTGCCGATGAGTTTAAAGTTTTAACCTACAATATTTATGCCCTTCCTTTGGTGGCAAGTAAAATTGATGAACGCTTAGAACAACTACCACAAAACCTAAAAGGCTACGACGCGATTTTATTCCAAGAGACCTTTGCTTCTGGTCGTACCGCCATGTTGGCCAAATTAGCTCAGGAATATCCGTACCAAACTTATATTCCAGTCGGTTCAGGCTACAACATTTATGACAGCGGCATATTGGTTGCCAGTCGCCACCCGATTGTACAAACGGATCATTTTATTTACCCAAGCTGTACAGGGATTGACTGTTTTGCCGATAAAGGCGTGATTTATGCTGAAATTCTCAAGAATGGCAAAGCCTATCATGTGACCTCCACGCATACCGCATCGTTTGATACCGACGCGGCACGTGATATGCGCCAGCAACAATTTAAGCAAATCCGCGCTTTGGTCGATAAGCAAAATATCCCGTCATTTGATGCAGTACTTATGGGCGGTGACTTTAATGTCAACAAGCTACTGTGGCCGCAAGATTATGCACAAATGCAAATCAACTTGAATGGTACGGTACCAGTCAGCACAGGATATACCGAATCAACCTTCGATCCACGGGTGAATAAACTCGCGGGTGCAGGACTCACGGGCGGCTCTACCGTAGAGTATTTAGACTATGTGGTGTCATCCAATAACCACCGTCAGCCTATACAAGCACGTAATGATGTCCGTATTCTTCGCTCGGCTACCGATCCCTTGTTTATGACTTGGGACTTATCTGACCACTTCCCTGTCATGGGCCAATTCCAATACAACCCATAAGGAAGAATAATGAAGCGCTTACGGCTTATCGCTTTGGTGCTGAGTGTATTGGTGATCGGTGTGATGATATGGTTGGGCCTTGGCCCATCCTATGCCACATCGGGTCAAACTCAGGCATCCTCACCGTCCCTTACAGAGACTGCTCAACCCAGCAGTTTGCAAGATAAGCTTGCTGCAAACAATGACGAGTCAAAAATGCAGCAACAACAGCAACAAGAATCTATCCAAAAAATCATTCAACACTTTCAAAAAAATCCGGGCAATATCACACAATTATTAAACCAGTTACAACAAAACTGCCCCGATACCAACTGTCAGGCATTATTAAAACAGGTATTGGCCGAATATCCAGATCAGCAGTTTGCCCAGACTTTAAAACGATTGATAGAACGCCTACCACTGTACGAAAAAGAAATGCAAGCTAAAACCATGTCCACACAAATGACACCACAACAGCGTTATCAGGAAATTTGGAACTTACGTGAGCAGACTTTAGGTAAGCAAGAAACACAACTCGGCTTTGCTGAAGAAAAAGAATTTGCCAGCTATCAGTTTGCTTATGGTGAACTCTTGGGACGAGCACCGCAAATGACACTACAACAACGTCTGAGTGAACTTGCGCAATTACAGCAACAATATAAAAACTCGAGCAAAAACATTGATGGTCAAAGTGGTGGTTATGATAAAACCCTTAAATTGGCTTTAATTGGCGTCACCGACCCAATACAGCAACAAGAAATTACCCAACACATTCGTAACAGCTACTTTTCAGGCAAAGAAGCGGCGCAAATGGCTGAACGCGAACAACAAGTCGCTCGTCAGCAACAACAGATCGCCAGTTACCAATCTGAGCTTACTGCTCTAAACCAAGAAATGAACCAGCAAAAACAAAATTTAGCTGAAAGTGCATGGCAACAGCAGTATCAACTCCGCCTAGAACAACTGAGGCAAAAGCACTTTAACTAGTGGCTTAAACGTTCATCATTCTCTACCCCAAACACAGACAACTAAAGCAAGGTGATGTACCTCAACTTGCTTTAGCTTGTATTTATAAATTGTAATTCCACAATATGTCTACGTTTGAATCAGTAATCTTAAAATAAAGAACATTCCAGAGAATCCAAAATATAATTAATTTATTTCAATAGCTTGAAAACAATTCAAATAAATTTTTAATTGAAACTCCACGATATTCCGCACTGAACGCTTCTTTTTGATCTATCCGAGCCCCTTGCAACAGTCGTATGAAATGCACACAGGCACTCAATTTAATAAATTTAAGCTTTTCATTCACTTAACAAATC
>NZ_DKIK01000101.1:0-25916 GCF_002454215.1 Acinetobacter sp. UBA6720 | reverse complement strand
TACCGCAGATAATGGTAAGGAGTTCAGTCTGCATAAGTATGTTGCTCAAGAATTAGAACTAGACTGGTATTTTGCCGATCCTTATAGCGCTTGGCAACGAGGCACGAATGAAAATACAAATGGTTTAATCAGACAATACATTAAAAAAGGCAGTAATTTAAATGCCTATACCGATGAATATATCTCAGAAATCACTCAACGTTTGAATCATCGCCCAAGAAAAAGACTCAGCTTTAAAAGTCCGAGTCAGGTATTATGGCAACAACATGGTGTTGCACTTCAAATGCTAATCTAAGTTGTTTAAATCATATTTGTTTTTTATGTAATTAATAAGAGTTTGATCTTTCTCTATGAGAGGGAGTGTGACACCTGGATGTATAATAGTTAACTTATTATATGAGACTCCTTTGTGCAGACAGATATCCTATGTAGGTGTGCTGTTAGCTACCACTTTATCCGCCGAACGGATCATAGGTATCCAAATACGATTGTAAATTGGGTGGTAGTGAAATCTGATGAAAGGACTTGAGGAATATTTTATTTCAGAAAATGAATCGACCTTTATTCCCTTGGGTACTATTCACAGTTTGGAAAATCTAGGGTGCATTCCTTTGGAATTAATTGAAATTCAATCGGGTAGTTATATCGGAAAAGCTTATATTGTTAGCCTCAAAGATAATTTAGGTGAGTTTAATTTAGTATTGGCTTACCCATAGCTAATTAGACTAGAGAGTAAGCATTTTATTTTGGCTATTTGCAATATAAGGTGGGATTTTTAATAAATCTCACCTTATTTTTTACTTGTTTGGAAATAATTAGTAATGATCTTGCTAGGAGAGTTCTTTAAATTTGACCTATTTTTCTTCAATTTAAGAAAATTTTTACTCAAAATAAAATCTATTAAAATTGGGGTTTCATTTATAAGTATAGCATTGTAACCAATACCATCTTGTCTTTCTGTGGAGTCTCTTAAAATGACAGTTGGGTGACCGAAAAATGCTAATTCTTCTTGGTTTGAACCTCCATCAGTAATAACTACTTCGCTATTTAAAGCAAGTGTTAGGAAATTTTGGTAAGTCATTCTTGGTAATAAATGAATTCTTTTATTTTCTTCTAAATTATTAAACAAATCAAATTTTCTTAATTTTTTTTCGGTTGCTGGGTGTAATACAAAATTTAAAATATATTTTTGGGAAAGTGTGTGAAGCATCTTAGCAATATTATTCAAACGTTCTTGATTGTAAATATTTTGGAAGCGATGAATAGAAACGACGATAGTATTTGTAGAATCAAATACATTTTTTTTTGTAATATTTAAAAGATTAATACTATCAAGAATAGTATTACCAAAAGTATTTAATGCAGTTGTATTCGGGTAATACTTCTGCATATGGTCAAAGTCTTTTTGTGTTGGGCAACATGCAATATTTGTGGTTCTAAATACAATTCTACGTATAATTTCTTCAGGAAAAGGACTTAAGAGTTTATTTGATGTTAGTCCACTTTCAAGGTGAATAACTCTATTATTGGTTAACTTGGCGGATAATGCACTAGCAAGTGTTGTAAGTGTATCACCATGGACAAAAACATTTGCATTTTTGAAATTTTTTAAGTAATTAGTTAAAAGTTGGAAGATTTTTGGTAGCCAGCCTAACAATGATAAAATATTTGAATGTTCTTTGTTGTTTTTAATTAGATGAATTGGTTCTGCTTGGATTTTAAATTCATCAATCAGATCTTGCATAGTGTCTCTGTGTTGACCAGTGAGCAAGAAAATAACAGGCAGTTGCTCTTTTTCAAAAAAGTAAATTACAGGAGCAACTTTTATCAATTGAGCCCTAGTGCCAACAATAAAGATATTGCTCATAAGATTTCCTTTTTTAAACTATTAATTTTAATAGATTTAATTATTTTTTTCAAAGCTTTTTATTTGGTCTGAGTAATTTAGTATTATTTACAGATATAGAATTATTTGTATGACTTTTTTAAAATATCAATGATAAAAAATGTCACTTAATTAGGTTTAATATCTAATCGTTTTTATAAATTTGAATAAAAACAAACAATTATATTTTGGCACGATTTTTGTATTTTTGAGTTATGTCGGTCTTAGGGCGAATAAAATGCAAAAGGGCTTTACATTAATAGAACTTATGATTGTTGTTACAATTATTGGTGTTTTAGCTACAATTGCAATTCCAACCTATCAAAATTATACAACTCGTGCTCAGGTTTCTGAGGCTCTAGGCATGGTTAGTACTTATAAAGGGGATTTAATAGCTGTTTATAGTGATACTGGTGCTTGTCCTATATCGTTATCTGATATGGGTGTGGTATCTACGGGGTTAATTAATTCAAAATATGTACAAAGTATTGCATTAAATACAACTTATCCATTAGCTCTATGTGCTTTTGAGGTCACATTTAATAGTTCTGTTATGAATGCTGATGTTTCAGGCAAGAGGCTTATTTTTACAATGATGAATTATGCTGGTAATGGCTCTGCACATTGGGAGTGTGCATCTACAGAAATTAGGCAATTATATTTACCTACAGCGTGTAAAGGTATTTAATTTAAAGCCCGCTACAGCGGGCTTTAAAAGATTTACATTTGGCTCTGAATATAATTCTCAATACCCACAGTTTCAACCAAATCAAGCTGTGTGGTTGTCCAGTCTAACCATTCTTCTTCTTTTTCTAAGATTTCTTGCACAAGATCACGAGTGACATAGTCGAGCTGTTCCTCAGCGAGCTTCACAGCGACTTGAATGGCTTCAATGTTCTCATTGACCTTACGTACATCACAGTTCAGTACTTCAACCGTGTGTTGCCCGATATAAAGTTTGCCTAAGTGTTGTAGGTTTGGTAAGCCTTCTAAAAAAAGAATACGCTCAATGATTTTATCTGCATGTTTCATTTGACGAATGGATTCTTTATATTCGGCAGAGCCAAGTTGCTCAATACCCCAGTCATTAAACATGCGCGAGTGAAGAAAATACTGGTTAATTGCAGTTAAATGATGATAAAGCACCTGATTTAACTGATTAATTACATCACGATTGCCTTTCATGAGGAAGCTCCATTCAAACTGCTGCTAAAAAAATAATATCAATAACTTATGAGAAATATCTTAAACAACAATGCGATCTTTGGCGAGTAATTTATAGAACAGCAAATGAAAATCGCAATCAAAAGCATGCGGAATGAGAGTTGAATTTTCTGGTTACTTCAAGAAAAGAAAACCCGCCTAGAGTCATAAGCGGGGGAGGAGTTACTCATAAAGAGTAATTTTATAATTATGATTATTCTAAAATATGAAACAAATACTTATTTATGCCGCAATCGCCAAACGTGATGCAATCGCAGATACTTCAGCGCTAATGATCGAACGTGCTTCTGGTGCACAGCGCCCACAGCATGTGCCGAGGTCTAGCATCTCGCGGACTTCACGATAGCTTCCCGCACCATTTTCAACGGCATCTTTAATATCTTGATCTGTAATACCACGGCATAAGCACACGTACATTTCAGCAAGCCACATGAAATAAATAAGATAAGTGATATTATTGATAATTGTTATCGTTTGTCAATAAAAATCATTTGGAATTCCATTCGTTTTTATTGAGATTTTGGATAAAAAAAAGCCACTTGATCGGTGGCTTTTTTTTGAAATCATAACTTATTGATTAATAATTACAATGCCATCCATTTCAACGAGTGCATTTTTAGGTAAGCTCGCCACACCGAGTGCAGCACGTGCAGGATAGGGCTGTGCAAAATATTCGCCCATAATTTGGTTAACGAGTTGGAAGTTTGAAAGATCGGTTAAAAAAATATTTAATTTGGCGATATCAGCCAGCGTTCCACCTGCTGCTTCACATACGGCTTTTAGGTTGTCAAAAACACGACGAATTTGCGCTTCAATGCCTTCAACCAATTCCATACTATACGGATCTAAACCAATCTGACCAGAAAGATAAAGTGTATTGCCGACTAGAATCGCTTGTGAGTAAGTGCCGATTGCAGCAGGGGCATTTTCAGTATGAATTACTTGGCGGGACATCGTGTTCTCCTATTATGATTCACCATCAATCATAGCTTAGATTGGCATTAAAATGTGCAGATTTAAATAATTAACTCGCAACTGAGGTTTCAGAAAGGCTGACAGGTTGAGCCAGTCGACTGATGCGTGGGAAGCCAAAATGCATGCGTAAATCGCGGATAATTTTGGCAATTTGCTTGCGGTTATGCACGACCACATTGACATAGGTTTTATCATCTTGATTGCGGACCATCTCTACCCCGATTTTTTCTTTACGACATTGGTAGATTAGGTCGGAAATTTGCTCATCATCCATTGCCATATTAATGAGTAAATATGCAGTGAAACTAATTTCTTCTTCGTTTTCATTCGTCCATTGTAATGGCATGATGTTTTCAGGGTGCAGATGTTGTTCATGTAAGAGGTTGTGGCAACGTGCTCGATGGACAATCAGACCACGACGGGATAAGTGTCCTTGAATTGGGTCACCGAGTACAGGGTTACAGCAATGTGCATATTTAACATCGACTCCCTCAGTACCTTGGATCAGTCGATCAGACTCTTGTTGCCCTTGATCATGTGCAAATAAATGATTCGCAACCAGTTGTGGTAATAAATCACCTACGGCAATTTGCTCAAACAGTTGGTCTTTAGTTTCGATATGACGCCATTGTAGAAGCTCTAACCAGTCGGCTTCAGTTAAGTCTTTGATGGAGACATTAAATAGCTTTAAGGCACGATTTAAAGCTTGTTGACCCACTAAGCGTTGTTCTTCGATATCTTGATCGCGCAAAATATTTTGCAAAGCACGACGGGCTTTTTGTGTGTTGACGAAGCTGAGCCAGTCAGGGTTTGGGGTGGCTAAGACATCGGTGATAACTTCAATCACCTGGCCACTGTGCAATGGTGTAGAAAGGGGTTTGGTTTCCCCATTAATTTTTGCACCTACTGCATGGTTACCTAAAAATAAGCTGGCAGAGTAGGCAAAATCGACTACTGTTGCTCCTTGCGGTAATTCATGTAAATGACCTTGTGGAGTGTAGACCCATATTTTCTCTTGATGTAGATAGTCGAGTAATTCACTAAAGGTGGTCTTAGCACAGGCACCATCAATTAAGACATTTAAGTTCTGCATTGAGGCTTGAATTGCAGAGCGGCAAGCTTGTGGTGCACTGTCACCAAGCACCACGCCAAAACGCGCAGCTTTACGCATCAGTTCTGTTTGAATGGTTACTGATAGTGTCGTATTTTCACCTTTCAAACGTAGTAGTAATGATTGGTTACCACCAGGGAGCGGTTTGCGAATATGGTCTGCAAAATGCAAAACTTGAAAACTCTCACGCAACACCTCGGCTAAGCGGTCACAGTCTGCAATGCTATTTAAAATGATTTCAAAGGCATGGCTGTGGGTGAGTTCATGTAGATCAATGTCATTTTTGACAAAGTGGCGCAGTAGTTCAATATTGTTATTTTTCTTTTTAATACGACCTGAAATTTGATGGGTTTTCAGTAATTCGGTTAGATTATGTTCCCATTTACTTTGATATTCACAGCGTTTGGGTTTGGTTTGTAATAAAGCCTCTTGGACATTGTTATACATATCGAGATCGAGGTTTTGATAACACAAATGTTCAAGGTTATCGCCCATCTCATTCATACCAACAATACGTGCCATTGGAACAAAAATATCAAAGGTTTCTTGGGCAATACGTGCGCGTTTGTCGGGGCGCAGTGCATCCAAGGTGGTCATGTTATGATAACGGTCAGCCAGTTTAATAATAATGACACGAGGATCTTGTAGTGTTGCTTGCAGAATTTTACGGAATGAAGCCGCTTTATTATATTCTTTATCGCTCGACTGGCTGAGCTTAGTGACGCCATCGACAAGCTCTGAGACGGTTTTGCCGAATTTCTCAGCAATATCTTCTTTGCTAAAATCAGTGTCTTCAATGACATCATGCAAAAGTGCAGCCATGAGTGTTTCTGCGTCTAGACGCATATGCGCTAAAATACAACTTACGGCTATCGGATGTAAAATATACGGTTCGCCACTTTTACGGGTAATACCATCATGGGCAATATCCGCATAATCACAGGCCGCAAGCACACGCTCGACATCGCTTTCAGTTAAGTAAGCATCGATAATAGTTTTGAGCTGTTGTTTAGCTTGGCTGACCATTGGGCCTGGCATAAAACACCTTTAAGACGTAGCAATTACAAGAAAATTTTACTGATCATCTAATGAAAAACATATTGCATGAGTTGTCAATTTTTTCATTGGAATAAAAGCAAAAAAGATACACCTAAACCACGATGAATCTTATCTTCTAGTTATAACGTGTATTGCAGAAATATAAAAGTTATCCAATAAAAAAGCCTAGTTAAAAACTAGGCTTTTAAACGATAAATTTTTCTTACTGGAAAGAAAAACCATCTAAATTCAAATTGTTTGCAGAAAGGGCAAGATCAAGACTCGAAGTTTGGTAGTCTTGCTCACGTTGTTTCAAAATATCTTTAGAAACATGACCTACTGCGATTTCACGTAATGCAACAACAGTCGGTTTGTCATTGTCCCACTCAACAGTAGGTTCAATGCCTTGACGTGCCAATTGACGCGCGCGTTTGCTTGCCACTAGTACAAGCTCAAAGCGGTTGTCTACATGGTCTAAACAATCTTCAACGGTTACGCGTGCCATAAGAGTTCTCGTTATGAATGGGAAAATAAAACAGACTGTGCAGTATAAGGCGCTTTGTCTGTAGACTCAAGTTTTAATCACTTCTCTACAGGGGTGATCAGTTCAGAAATCATTTTTTGATGACGATTGGCTTGCTGAGAAAGAACAAGACGATTGGCAATAATCACAGACTCAAGATCGTGCAAGGCTTTATTAAAATCATCATTAATAATCACATAGTCGAAGTTGACATATTGTTGCATATCTTCAACCGCACAGCCTAAACGACGCTCAATCACTTCAACCGAGTCTGTGCCACGGTTCGATAGGCGTTGACGTAAGTCAAATTGGCTTGGAGGTAAAATGAAAATTTGTTTAGATTCAGGAAAAAGTTTACGAACTTGCTGTGCACCTTGCCAGTCAATTTCCAGTAGGACGTCATGACCTTTGGCCAATTGTTCTTTTACAGTGGCTTGTGCTGTGCCGTAGTAATTACCAAAGACTTCAGCGTATTCAATAAATCCACCTTGTCCAACCAATGTTAAAAAGTTGTCTTTTTCGGTAAAGTGGTAGTGAACACCATCAAGTTCGCCGGGACGTTGCCCACGTGTAGTATGAGAAACAGAAACGTGAAGATTCGTTACACGGTCAAGGAGGGCTTTTACGAGGGATGTTTTGCCTGTTCCTGAAGCTGCAGAAACGACAAACAAGAGACCCGACATGATATTTTTCCTGATATGATAAAATATCTTCTCTATTTTAGAGCAGACAAGGTTTAAACGAAATAGCTAGGCGTCACTTTGTTTGCATTTATTTTATTAGTTTCCGCTGATTGAAAAGTGGTATCGAGGAACATATGGAAATTGTATTGGCCAATCCACGTGGTTTTTGTGCAGGTGTTGACCGTGCGATTGCCATCGTCAATCGTGCACTTGAATGCTTTAATCCGCCCATTTATGTCCGTCATGAAGTGGTTCATAACAAATTCGTTGTGGATGATTTACGTCAACGTGGTGCAATTTTTGTTGATGAGCTAGATGAAGTACCAGACGACAATATTGTGATTTTTAGTGCGCATGGTGTTTCGAAAGCAGTACAGATTGAAGCTGAGCGCCGGGGTTTAAAAGTTTTTGATGCAACGTGCCCATTGGTGACCAAGGTTCATATTGAGGTGACCAAATATGCCCGTGAGGGTGTGGAGGCCATTTTAATCGGCCATGAAGGTCACCCTGAAGTTGAGGGAACCATGGGTCAATACGACCTAAAAAATGGTGGTGCAATTTATTTGGTGGAAGATGAAGAGGATGTCGCTGAGCTTGAAGTTAAACACCCTGAGCATGTGGCTTTTGTGACACAAACCACGCTGTCGATTGATGATACTGCTAAAGTGATTGATGCTTTGCGTAAAAAATTTCCTGAGATTCAAGGACCACGTAAAGATGATATTTGTTATGCGACTCAAAATCGCCAAGATGCGGTGCGTGATTTAGCGACCCAATGTGATGTGGTGCTCGTGGTTGGCTCACCAAATTCGTCAAACTCGAACCGCCTGCGTGAGCTTGCAGAGCGTATGGGTAAATCGGCTTATTTGGTTGATAATGCAGAGGAACTCCAACAAGCATGGTTTGAAAATATTGCTAAAGTTGGGGTTACGGCGGGCGCATCTGCACCTGAGATTTTAATTAAACAAGTCATCCAACGGTTACAGGATTGGGGTGCAACCCCACCGCAAGAGTTGGCTGGACGTGAAGAAAATATTACCTTTAGTTTGCCAAAAGAGTTACGTATTGCGGTAACTCAAGCTTAAAAGGTGTATTAGTTAACATTCTAATTTTATTGATAAATTGACAGATGATTGTAAATTGGCAATCATCTGTTTTTTTATGCCTTTTATCCTGTATTGTGTTGGTTGTGTAAAGAATTAGAATATGATTTTAAATAGGGTAAAGTTTTGTTGCCTTGGGGAGGGAGTATGCAAAAGAGATATAAAGGGTTCACCTTAATTGAATTGATGGTGACAATTGCGATTATGGTAATTATCGCGATGATGGCTGCACCTTCTTTTATGCAACAAGTCAGAAGAATCCAACTCAATAACGATGCTCACGAAGTTATTCAGCTTGCTATTGAAACTCGCTCAGAGGCAATTTTTCGAAAGCAGGATAGGCAAATTATTTTGACTTCTAGTGCTGGTTCTGCTTTTAAGAATTGGCAACCTTCTGAAAATACAAACTGGGTAAGCTCAGCCACTCCAGATGCTATGACATATAATTTTTTTGGTTATTTAATCGAAGATGCAGATTGTGTGATTTTGGAACATGCAAAGGACAACGCGTTGCGAGCAGTGATTCGTTTTAATAAGAATGGTTCTGTTATCTATGACAAGACCGCTACAAGTTGTGCTTGATGAGAAAAATGAAAATGATAAAAAAAACTCAAACTGGCGTGGGCTTAGTTGAAGTCATGGTTGCTTTACTCTTACTTGGTGTTGCAGTTCTAGGTTTTATTGCTTTGCAGGTTCGAGCAATTTCAGCTAGTGAAGAAGCAGGGCAAAACGTACAAGCAATGAACTTAGCAAGAGACTTATCAGAGCGTATGCGTATGAATAGGGAAGGATTGTTATCTTATGAACCTTCATCAAATACTCCTGCTGCTTGCGATGAGACGCAATATTGCAATCCAACAGATATGGCGCATTTTGAATATGCCCAAGTTGAGGAAAGGGCGGAACAGCAAGGGATGGCGATTAATATTTTAGATTGTCAGGGCGTTAATAATACCTTTAGGCGTAAGTGTATATATGTTGCTTGGGGTAAAACGGAAGCAACTGATGCATCTAGCACTTCATCTTCCTCCGATGCTTCAAGCGATGAAAGTGCGGCATGTACCAATGGAACATCTTATGAACCAAATGCACAATGCGTAATCATGGAGGTTTATAACTATGAGTAAATCTGCCCAACAAGGTTTAACTTTATTAGAGTTAATGGTTGCATTGGTATTAGGGTTATTAATCGTTGCTGCTGGCTTAGCTGTTTTCTTGAATGCACAAAGATCAATGGGTTTTCAAACTAGCATGGGGGACATACAACAAAATGCTAACTTTGGTTTATCAATGCTTACGCAAGATTTACGGCATGCAAATCTCAATACGCCTTCAGCACAGAGAGTAAATAATAAGCTGGTCGGTTCGGGTATTGTTTTTGTAAGTGATAATTTACCTGAAAATGTTAGAGATGATACGGAGGATCTTCTAACAACTCAAGGAATCAGTGAGGATGCGACTAAAGAGGATGAGAGTGATCAAATTACAATGCAATTTATGCCTGATGTCAGAGGCGATGATCAATTTGATTGTGAAGGAGCTGCAATGGTTGCTGGTAGGACGTATGTTTATCGTTACTACTTAGATAGATTGCCAAATAATCAGCAAATCCAAGGGAGTTTGGGCCGTTTTGGACTGTATTGTGATGCAGGGTATTATGTGGATAGCTCCAATAGTGTCGTAGGACTAGGCGAGAATGGTCAGCTTATTATCCAAAATGTAGATGCTTTTAAAGTCCGTTTGTTGGTTAAGAATCCTGATGGAAATTTACGTTATACGACAATAAATGTTTATAGAAATTCATTAATGCCAACATCTATTGTAGATGAAAGCATCTATATCAATGTTGTTGGAATTGAGTTGGGGTTATTGGTTACTTCGGCCCAATCCATTGGTACAGATGCTTCAATGAATACCAGAACTGAATATACAATTGCAGGTCAACCAGTTGAATTGAAAGATAATGCAAATAATGGCAAATATCTTAGACAAGCAATTACTCAGTTTGTGGGCCTAAGAAATACTTTGGGAGCAGAATGATGAAAAAGCAATTAGGTTCAGCTTTGATTATTGTACTTGTTATTTTGGTGCTCGTCACTTTAATTGGTACATTCGCGATTCGTTCAGGTATTTTGGGCTTAAAACTAGCAACAAATAGTCAAATCCAGTCTTTGTTATTAGAAAGTAGTAATTCTGCACTATTTAACTTGGAGGATCCTTCTCAGGTTAAGCGTCAGTTAGCAAGTGATGGAATGTATTATTATTTTGACATGAGTGAAAATGCTTCAGATGAGTTGGTTTTTTGTTATAGAGCATCGCAAAGCCAATTTTTTTCTATGAGCAATGCTAGTGTCATTGATTCATCAGGTGGGATTACGAAAAATGGTGTTGGTGGGTTTTGTAAAGCGAATGAGTTTGCTACTGGACGTTCAGCCATTCTATCGCAAGTATATTTAAAGAAAACAAATCAAAGTAATTCATCACCATTGTCAAATTTACCTTTAGGTTCAAGTGTTGGGGCGAATGAAACACCAGCAACTTTAAATGATATTTCAGCAACGGTTGTTTCTGTATTACCTAGCTTTGCTGATGCATCGGACGCTGAAATTCAAGAGTGTTTTAAACACAGAGCCTCTACGGTTAAAGAATGTTTTCAAGAGTTGAATATTCCTTTCAATATTCAACATGCAGACTATAAGGTTGGTGCACAACCTAAGCTGAAGTCATAAGTGCTAGGGTGTTGAGGAGTAATAAAATGAAAAAGTATAGCTATACGGCACTTGCTAGCATGGTATCTATGAGTATGACACTAATCGTCTGCCAAAGTGTTACACATGCCAGTGATATAGAAATTTATTCAAATTCTACGAATGGAAAAACAACAATTTCACTCATGTTGGATACTTCAGGGAGTATGTCAGTTGGTCAAGTTGGTAGTAGTGCATGTGATATTCCAAGTGGGTCTACAGGGACAGTAACAACAGGAAGTGTTTCATCAGTGACAACCCCTTCCTATACGCGAAGCTATTGTGAGGTTGGTGGCGGAGATGAAAGACGTTATTACTTTAAACGAAGTGCTCGATTAAATAATAACTATACTTGGTACACCTGTGTGGATATTAATGGTAGTACTGACAGAGGACAATGTAACCATGGTATAGCAACTACCCCGAACGTAGATGATTATACAGCTCGAAGATTTAATAGTAATGGTAATGCCCAAAATTGTAATAATAATAATGAGTGTTTTTACTTTAAGGATGTAACGATTAGTGGCAAGATTTATTATGATCGTTTGACGCGCCTCAAAGATGCAATTTTTGCTTTATTGGACAGTAATCTAATAGATCCCACACGTGTATCTATCGGTGTTGGTAATTTCTCAGCACAAAGTGAAAGTGATAATGTCTATACCAGTGCGGACGGCTCTTCTGGCAAAATGTTGGTACCAGCAGCTCTTTTAAATACAACTCAAAAAAATCTTATAAAAACAGCTGTTGCAGATTTACGTGGCTCTAATGGTACTCCAACTGCAAATGCATATGCAGAAGTTGGTGCTTATATGTTAGGAACAAATACTACAACGACTATTACAGGTATGCGGGAAGAGTATGTAAGTTCTGGAACAGATGGTTGGGGGCGAACAGTATTTTCAAAATGTGCGGGTTGGTCTGGATTTTCGTGCAATTCATATAATGGTAATCTTGGCACTGTTATTGGTTCAAGTGGATGGAGTACCCAGCAATGTGCATTAGGCTGGTCACCAGTAAGAACTTGTCTAGTGCAAAGTACAACATCAACTGCGGCTAATCTGGGTTATAGTGGATTCTCGAAATCAGTAACCTCTTCTAAAACCAGTACAAACTATATTAGTCCATTATCAACAACAAGCACCCAATGTAATGGACAAGGTATTTACTTTTTAACAGATGGTGAACCGAACAGTTCGCCAGTGCCTGAGCCGTTAATGAAAGCTGCTTTAGGTACTAATGGTTCAAGTTTTAGTATTCCTTTAACAGGAACTTTACCAAATGGGTCACAAGCTGGTCATGGTATGCCAGCTGTAGGCGAGTTTGCGAAAGCCTTACGAAGTAAAACAAGTAACCCAAAAGGCATGGAAATTAAAACAGCTGTGGTGGGCTTTGGTTCGGTTTTTGATGTTGATAAGCAGGCTGACTTAGATAAACCCGAAGTTGACCGTGTGATTCGCTCTTTAACAGATGCTAAGGGGACTCTCAGAGAGTATTATAATTGTTCAAAAATTCCAGTTGATAAGGTTGACGCGCGAAATGCATGTAACTGGGGTGCGCGCTCACACACCTCCCTACCAAATGTTGGTGGATTTGGTGAAGGTGGATTTTATTCAGCCCAATCTTCGGATGATATTATTACAAGTATTGTGAAGTTCTTAGATGAAGTAAAACCAGAATTTGATCCTGTTGTCACAGGTAGTCCGACTATCCCTGTGGATAGTTTAAATCCAACGACAGTATTACCATATGCTTATTATTCTTCGTTTATTCCAAAACCTCAAGAAAGCACTCAGTTATGGGTGGGCAACTTAAACAAATATAATATTTTCAATGGTCAATTATATAATGCCGATAATACAATTAAATTAATTAAGAGTGATGGCTCTATTGATAGGACTGCTGTCGGACTTTGGGGGGATGGTGTTGTTAGTCGTTTGCCACTAAGGACGGGTATAGAAGATGAGGTGCAATATACGCAGCGTAAGGTATTTACTAATAGAGCAATTGAAGGAACCACAACACCTTATACGGTTGTTTCCCAATCTAATAATTTAGTTGAAGTCAGTTTAGATTCATTATTTAGTGAAACA
This sequence comes from Acinetobacter sp. UBA6720, assembly GCF_002454215.1. Lineage (NCBI taxonomy): Bacteria > Pseudomonadati > Pseudomonadota > Gammaproteobacteria > Moraxellales > Moraxellaceae > Acinetobacter > Acinetobacter sp. UBA6720. The sequence goes on along the minus strand of NZ_DKIK01000101.1, from coordinate 12,531 downwards.
AATAATACCGATGATTCTGGGCTGTTGAAGAATGATCCTGACAAAAATTATTGGCTTAATGTATTGGGATATAATGTACCAATTGGGGAAAATGTGTCACGTGATCGTTTGACTGAAAAGCCTGAGTTAAGACAGTTAGGGAGTGTAATGCATTCAACTCCAATTCAACTAACACAAGAAGGGCGAGTGTATCTAGATAAAAATAACCAAATTAAAACGGAAAAAAGAAAAGATTACCTTCTGTTCGGTTCAACTCAAGGTATTTTGCATGTTGTTGATAGCGCAGGAAAAGAGGTATTTGCCTTTATTCCAAATGAAATTATGGAAAGACAGAAGGTTGCATTTTTGCCAGAGTCAAGTTCTACAGGTGGAAAGAATAATCTTTTTTATGGGGTAGATGCACCTTGGACTGCATATACAAAATATGTTTCCAAAGCGGATGGGACGTTGACGGTACAAGATTCAGGTCGACTCCTTAATAAAGATGATGAAGAAAACGATCAGACCATTAAAGGATTGCAATGGATTTATGGTGGTTTACGAATGGGGGGGTATAGTTATTATGGTTTAGATTTAACTTATGTATTGAAAGCTAAGTTAGATGAATCTAATCCTGCATCTGCCACACAACGGCCAAAATTAATGTTTGTTATAAACCCTAAAGCAGAAAATGCGTCAGAAGCTTTACAGCGCATGGGACAAAGCTGGTCTAAACCAACAATTACGCATGTGAATTGGAATGGTGAAAAGCGCTTGGTGATGTTTGTAGGCGGTGGGTATGATCCGATTTATGAAGATCCTGCTGCGAATCCAACATCATCTTTAGGGAACGGCGTTTATATGTTTGATGCAATGACAGGGGAACTACTCTGGTGGACTAGTTCAGAAGCTAGAACAGGTGCGACACAACAAACGATTAATACTGATTTGAACTACAGCGTTGTATCTCAAATTAATATTTTAGATAGAGATAGTGATGGTTTGGCTGATCATTTGTATTTTGGTGACTTAGGAGGGCAAGGTTTCCGTGTGGATATAAATAATGCAAAAGATGCAGACGTTTTTTCACCACGTGTGGTGACCTTATTTAAAGAAGCCCCTGAGGATCAATTAAAACCGCGCTTTTATGATATGCCGAGTGTTTCGATTCATCTTTCAGGTGGGAAATATTTTGCCGCAGTTGCCTTTAGCTCAGGAAATAGAAGTTCGCCATTAGCAGGTTTAGCAAATTCAAATACTGCAAGTGCTAGAGATGGGCTTTTTGTTGCATTTGATAATGATGTCGCAAAATCAACTTTATTTGATGATGATGTGACCCTAGACTCTGAAAATCTAAATTTAGAAGTATTGAACTTAGCTACTGGTGTACAACATAGTGATACTAATGGCTTTAAAGCAGGGTGGAAATATTATTACTCAAATAATAATGGTGAATATAAAGGTATGAACGGTCTTTATGCTTTAGATTCAATGTTATATGCGAATGTGTATCATCGAGATGGGGTTGGTATTGGTGGTAACTGCGGTGCAGGTGTAAAAGGTGACTCATATTTATATCAATTTTGCTTACCTACAGGGCGTTGTAGCTTTTATCTTGCCGCAACTACTGAACCGAATCGAGTGAAACTCGGTGGAGGGATTTTAGGTACTGGTGTTGGTCAAGGCTATTTAAATCAGGATGGTACACTTGGATTGGTTGTCAATCGAGATCCGAAAGATTGTGAGTTATCTGCAAATAAAAATAAACCAGAGTGCCAGTTGTTTGATAATAGCTCAAGATTAAAACAAATGCGCTGGTATGAGACACAGTAGGTAAAGCTTATGAAAAAAGAATTGGGTTTTACTTTAATTGAATTGATGATCGTTCTGGTAATAATCGCAGTTTTTGCTGCGATTACTGTGCCTAGTTATCAAGCCTATATTCAAAAAAAAGACTTAGCCATGGCGAAGCAAGAAGCTTTGAAAATAGCCAGTGAATTGGAGCGTTTTAAGAATAAGAATTTTAGTTATAAGGGGTTTGACGCAACTTATATTTACCCAAGTTATGATAATGCAAAGGGTGAGCTCTATTTACCTGTTGGCAGTGATGAAAGTGATGCGAAATATAAGCTAACGGTTGTTGATCTGGAAGTAAAGGATAGCTTATCTGATAATTCTTCTACAGTTTTAGGTTTAAACTGGGCAATAAAAGTTGAGAGGGTTACTGAAGATGGCGGTACGACATTAAAACAGCCTAAGAATTATGATCTATTACTTACTAGTACGGGTATACGTTGTATGACACGTACAGCTGATATGGTAAAAGATTATGAAGGATGTGGAGAGGATAATTATGAAAAATGGTAAATATGCTGGCCTGACATTAATTGAACTCATGATCGTTGTTGCGATTATTGCAATTCTAGCCGCTATAGCTTATCCCTCTTATACATCTTATAGAGTAAAAACAAATCGTGTGGATGTTCAAGCTCAAATGATGAATATTGCCCAGCGTTTACAGAGCTATAAATCTGTAAATCATAGTTATACTGGAGCAACTTTAGCAGGTCTTGGTATTTCAGCTACATATCCAAATAGTGGTGAATATACTTTAAATTTAGCGATTGATGCGGATAATCAAGGGTATTTATTAAAAGCAGAGCCAAATAGTTCGACAGTTCAAAAAAACAATGGTGAGATTTGTTTAAACCAAGACGGATTTAAGTTTTGGCAAAAGGGCAGTGATTGTGATGCTGGAAACCTAAGCAACCAATCTTCTTGGGACACTAGACATTAGGTAAATCCCAAATTCAAAATTGTGGATAAACAAATTTTGATCTTTCTTTCGCTCTAAAGATAACGTAAAATACTGCCCTCTATGAAAGGGGTTTGAAATGTATCGGTGGTCGATACAGGGATAATCCGTAAAAACTATAAGGTTGTATCATGGTAGTTATTCGCCTAGCACGCGGTGGTGCTAAAAAACGTCCGTTCTATCAAGTTATTGTAACTGATAGCCGTAATGCACGCGACGGTCGTTTCATCGAACGTATTGGTTTCTTCAACCCAACAGCTCAAGGTAAAGCAGAAAAACTTCGTTTAGATGCTGACCGTTTTGCGCATTGGGTTGCTCAAGGTGCTCAACCATCTGAACGTGTTGCTTCTTTAGCTGCTCAAGCTAAGAAAGCTGCAGCTACTGCATAATTTTTGATTAAGTAGTAGGTAGCCCATGACACCAACACAGAATGTTCCTGAAGATCGTATTCAGATTGGACAGTTGCGTTCAGCATATGGATTAAATGGGTGGCTCTGGATCTATTCCAATACAGAACCTATGAGCAACATTTTTGACTATCTTCCTTGGTATATTGAGACCAAAGAAGGTTGGCAAACAGTTGATGTAAAACGTTGGAAACCACATGGCAAAGGCTTGGTTGTTGCGTTGAAAGGTGTGATTGATCGCACTGCAGCAGATAACCTAGTTGGTGCAAATGTATGGATTTCAAAAGCGCAATTACCTCAAGCGGGTGTGGATGAGTTTTACTGGTCTGATTTGAAAGGCCTAACAGTGTTAGGTTTGGATGATGAGGAACAAGAAGTAAATCTCGGTAAAATCCATGAGCTGTTTGAGACTGGAGCGAATGATGTCATGGTGGTTCACGCAACACCAGACAGCATTGATCGCGAAGAGCGCATGATCCCATGGCATAAAGATGTGGTACAACGCGTTGATCTCGAAGCTGGTCGTATCTACGTTAATTGGGGCGTGGATTACTAACTATTTTTGGAAATACGGGGGTCTGCGATGTTTTTTGCAGTCATTACGCTTTTTCCTGAAATGTTTGAAGCGATTACAGCCTACGGTATTAGCGGGCGTGCAGCAAAAAGTGATTTAGTACAAGTGACTTGTATTAATCCTCGTGATTATGCTGAGGGCAACTACAAACGAGTGGATGAACGTCCCTTTGGTGGTGGTCCAGGTATGGTGATGATGGCTGAGCCTTTGGCGAAAGCGATTCAACATGCCAAAGAGCTTGCAGTGCAAGCAGGTGCAGTTCATGTTCCTGTGGTGTATATGTCACCGCAAGGAAACACCTTAAATGAGCATGCGGTACAACAGTTCGTCGACTATGATGGATTGATTGTGTTGTGTGGTCGTTACGAAGGGGTTGATGAGCGTCTGATCCAAAAATATGTAGATCAGGAATGGTCCATAGGGGATTACGTTTTGTCAGGTGGAGAGCTTCCTGCGATGGTTTTATTGGACAGTATTATTCGGAGACTTCCGGGTGCAATGTCTGATGAACAGTCTCATGTGCAAGACTCATTTGTGGATGGTCTTTTGGATTGCCCACAATATACCAAGCCAGACCATTTTGAAGGTTTGGATGTCCCTGAAGTCTTAAAGTCGGGACATCATGCCAATATTGAGAAATGGCGGTTTTTGCAGCGTTATCAACGAACCAAAGCACGCCGACCTGAGTTGGTGGAGAATGTTGAGTTGAGCAAGCAGCAAAAGAAATGGCTAAAAGATTTGGATACTCAATAAAAGTATCCTTTTAATAGGCTCTTTATGCATTGAAGTGGTCAGGCATAAAGAGAAAGCTAATCGGGTCTATGCGTTTTAGCCTCTATACCCAGTGGATCTCAGACCTCTTCTGACCCACACATATTGGAGATACCCCATGAGCGGTAAGCATCCTTTAGTACAAGCTGTAGAAAATGCACAGCTTAAACAAGACATCCCAGCTTTTGCACCAGGCGATACAGTAATCGTTCAGGTTAAAGTAAAAGAGGGTGACCGTGAGCGTCTTCAGGCATTTGAAGGTGTTGTAATTGCGAAGAAAAATCGTGGTTTGAACTCTGCGTTCACAGTACGTAAAATTTCAAGCGGTGTTGGTGTTGAGCGTGTATTCCAAACTCACTCTCCAATCGTTGCTAAAATCGAAGTGAAACGTCGTGGTGACGTTCGCCGTGCTAAACTTTACTACCTACGTGAGTTGTCTGGTAAAGCTGCACGTATTCGTGAAAAGTTACCAGCACGTAAACAAGGTTAATTTTAACTTTGCTTATTTGCTAAAAAATGCGCCATTAGGCGCATTTTTTATGTTTAAGTTTTACAGCCCTTGAAGTTTTAAGCGATTAGCATGTTGACGATAGACATCAACAGGGTCTGGAGCAAAAATAGAACGTAAACCAAAGAACTGGTTAATGACATCTAAATGGTTCCAGTTATAGTTATCGCGAACTGTTTTGCCATACTTTGCACTACAGCGTGAGACCAAGCCATCGTTATCATTTGGTGCTTGCATGAGTAAACCTGTTGCACCTAATAATGAGTCTGGATCAAGAATGTTGGTTAATGTTGAGTTCCCGGAGAAAGAATAGAAGTAAATTCCTTTCTCCATGGCCGTACCTTCGCCACAGCTTGTTTTTGGCATACCTAAAGCATATTTTTGTGAAAATGCTTTTGATCCTGCTTGACTTAAACTTTTTCCTGCACCAAGTGCGTCATGTGGTAGAGAGTTAGGGTCTTGCTGCTGTGCCCATACAATCGCCTTAGATCCAAAATTAATCAGCGCCACCAATGGCTGTTCCAATGGGGTTCCTTGTGCAGAAATAATCAGATCTGCAACAGGAGAGCCTTTTAAAGGGCTGGAAATAGCCGTTGCTGAAGCAATTTTATTGGAAGCAACATTGGAGACATAGGCAATGCTATGCCCACCATGGCTATGACCAAGCAAATTAACTTTAGCGGCGCCTGTAATGGCTAAAACTTCATCAACTTGTTGTAGTAGTTGCTCGCCACGAACCTCAGACGTGTTAAATGGAGAAACCCGTGTTGCCCATACATTTGCACCGTTACGGGCTAGGTCAGGCAAGATTTGATACCAATAATCCACACCCAGCTCATCCGTACCTGCACGAATCCAACCTCCCATGCCATGTGCAAAGACTAAAGGATATTTGGTCTTTGCGTAGCTAGAGGCAACATAGTTTGATTTAATTTGCGAAGCAGCCGCATGAGTTTGTGTTGCGGTCAGTGCGCAGGTCGATAGCAGTCCAGCTATCAATAGTCCATATTTCATTGATCATCCTCATTTTTTATTTTTTTGGCGACAATTTAAGTTGTCAAGATGAGTATAAAATGTGCGCTGTCACAGCGGGAAGAAATCCGATTAAATTAAGTACAATTTGTAACTGGATAATTCATAAAGCGCTTCTCTTCAAAACGCATGGGGTTTGAAGAGAAGCATATAATTAAAGCCCTTGAAGTTTTAAACGATTGGCATGTTGACGGTAAACATCGACAGGGTCGGAGCTAAATAGACCGCGTAAACCCATCACTTGGTTGACTTCATCTAAATGATTCCAATCATAATCATCACGAATGACTTTCCCAAAGTGTGTATTACAACGGGATACCAGCCCATCATTGTCTAAATTACCATATGCTAAAGGTCCTAATAGTGAGATTGCACTATCTGCGACATCTAAAATATTGGTGACTTGTGAAGTACCAGTCCAAGAGTAGTAATACACGCCATTACTTGAAGTTGCACCACTCTTATTACAGTCTGAGGCAAGCGCTGTGGTTGGGTATGTTTGATTAAAAGTACTAGACCCTTGTTCACTAATAGATGTCAGTGATGCGGTTAAGTTGCTTTTTAATGATGGATTGTTTTGACCATAGGCAATTAATGGACCAATAATATAATCCGCAGCAAGACTGAGCAGTTGTGTTCCACCTTCATTGGCGAGAAGTTTATCCGCTACTTTCGAACCACGGAAAGTTGCTCCAACACCTGTAAGAGATGCTACATATTGCGGTTTGACTGCCTCAATATAGCGGATGGTAGGCCCACCATGACTATGCCCAATCAAATTAACCTTGTCTTTTCCAGTAATGGCAATCACTTCTTCAACTTGTTGTAGCAGTTGTTCACCACGTACTTCAGTCGATTCAAGCGGTGAAATTTGTGCAGCAAAAGTCGTTGCGCCATTTCGAGCTAAATCGGGTAAAATTTGATACCAATAATCAAGCCCAAATTCTGCAACGCCCACACGACTAAAACCAAACATCCCGTGAGTAAAGAGGAGGGGATATTTTGTTTGTGCATAGGTACTTTTTACGGTTGCCGTTACCGTTTGTAGACCTGCGTTTGCTGTTGTTGAGCCGAGTCCAATACCTGCAACCAAGCTGAGTAGTGTCATTGTTTGTTTCATTATTTTCGTTTTAAACATTTTTTTTCATCCTGAAAAAAGTCGTGCCGTACAGATTTATTCTGCGTAAGGGAGTTTTCCCCCTGAATCATGAGTGGTTTCAAATGCTCCTAGTCGAAGTTGTTCTTGGGAATTGCTAAATTGTTGATCTCGAAGTTGTTGGATGGCTTGCTGTTGAGCACTTTGGCTCATGTTACTTTTTAAAATACCATCACGTTTTTCTAAGTAACTATTGACCCGGGATTTCCAGTTACCGCGATCTTGGTCAAGTTGCTCGAGCCGTCCTGTAGCTTCTACACCGACCAGATTGATGCGCATTTGACGTAGCTCTTCTACAGATCCGCCACGGGCTTTAATCTCTGAAGTGAGTTTGCGCAAATCTTCGAGTTTAGAAAGTTGTTCTAAATTCTCTTTCCAATCTTCTGGCAGTTGAGCAAATAATTCCTTCAGTTTTTGTGCTTTTTGTACTTCGTTTAATGATTTATCTGCCATGATGCTCATGCGATTTAAGGTGTACTCATGGTAGATATTTTCAGCACCAAATAAGCCTTCAATTTCATAGTCTGAAAAAAACTGGCTACGCAAGTTTTTCATGAGACCAAAAATCTTACGGTAATATTCAGGGTCTTCTTTACTTAGACTTGGCTCTTTTAAGCTGCCCAGTTGCACACGGTAGTTTAGATAGCGGCTCCAGAGGTCTAAGATCTGTTTTAAAGCAGGTTCTTTATAGCCTTGCTCTATATAGGCTTTAAAATCTTGTTTAATTTGGTCAATATTTTTTTCACCGTACTGGGTAATAAAATATTCAAAGCAATTTCGTGTTTGCTCATTCACAATCAAATGATTACTTGGATCGAGTGCAAGTTGGCAATTCACTTCAGTGTCTTGCTGGCTATTGCTTACAAAAGGGAGTGCTGTGGAGGATTGTAATCCTGATTTGGTCAATGCTGCACTCATATCATGTCCTGATGAGCGCATGGTGCTTTGCTCGTTGCTTGAGCCATCTGTAGCATTTGGCGCAAGCCAAATTAAAAAGCCAAGCACGACAATAACGATGACTGCGAAGAGCAACCATAATTTCTTTTTTTGCATATCCTATGCCTAAACGTCCATATTGTATTTTTTATGATGTTCATATGACTGAACATGTTTTATTTTGCAATGAGAATGCAAATAAACAACAGAAAAGTTGTAAAAACTGATGAACGGTTGATAGTATGACGACAGCTTTAAGACATGTGTATGTTATGAAATCATCTACTTCAAAAATCCAGCGCCGTGCAGTCAATGGGGTATTTTTATTGAATAAACCTCTGGGGCTGAGTTCAAATGCGGCACTGCAAAAAGTACGTTGGTTGTACCGTGCGCAAAAGGCAGGGCATACAGGAGCACTTGATCCATTAGCGTCGGGACTGTTGCCGATTTGTTTGGGTGAAGCAACCAAGTTTTCGCACTTTTTGTTGGACTCTGTGAAGCGCTATCAAACTACAATCCAACTAGGTCACAGTACCACCACAGGTGATGTGGAAGGCGAACGGCTGTTAGAGCAGGTTGTACCTGAGTTAAGCGAAGAGCTGATTGAAGCCATTTTGGCTCAATTTATGGGCGATATTCAGCAAGTACCACCGATGTATTCCGCTTTGAAGAAAGATGGACGTCCTTTATATGAGTTAGCTCGTAAAGGAATTGAGATTGAGCGTGAGTCACGCCCGATTACGATTTATGCGATTGAGTTGCTTTCATTCACAGCAGAAAGCTTAACCCTTGATATTACTTGTTCCAAAGGCACATATATTCGTGTTTTAGGCGAAGATATTGCGAAAGCATTGGGTACTTATGGTCATTTGACTTATTTACACCGCATTAAAACGGGTCATTTTGATCTGATTCCAAGCTATAGCATCGAGTATTTAGAAAGTTTGTCTGAACAAGAGCGTGAAGCACTGTTGTTACCTGTGTATGCTCCTGTAGATCATTTTCCGAAAGTACAAGTTCCAGAAGGGCGCAGTGAATACTTCAGTCGCGGTATGGAAAGTAATATTGAGCATACAGCAGAAGCACAGGTCTTGGTTTTCGATGGAGAAAAATGCTTAGGTTTGGCTGAAATTACCGAGAAGAAAAGATTGGTTCCTAAACGTGTTTTAAATCTATAATTAAAATATATCACTTGGTAAAAAGGAAAGGGTGTGGATATTGACATTATTATCAGTCTGATCTTTTTTGCCTTTTGTGCAGGGGCAATTGATGCTGCTGTTGGTGGTGGCGGGCTGATCCAAATTCCAGCCCTGATGAATGCTTTTCCTTCTATGGCGCCTGCAACTTTATTTGGCACTAACAAATTGGCGGCAGTCGTGGGAACAGCGACTTCCGCAGTCTCTTTTGCACGTAAAGTCCGCTTTGAATGGAAACTTTTAGCAGTAGTCGCAGTTTGTGCAGCGATCAGCTCATTTGGTGGTGCTGCCAGTGTTGCGATGATTCCGAAAGAAATTTTACAGCCTTTTGTCTTGGTCATGCTGATTGTGATGGCGGTATATACCCTCATGAAAAAGCAATTTGGACAAGTCCATATGGCACAACAGGTTACACCGAAAATTTTGCTTTTAGCAGGTGTTGGTAGCCTAGCCATCGGTTTTTATGATGGCCTGTTTGGCCCTGGTACGGGTAGCTTCTTTATTTTCTATTTTATCCGATATTTACGGGTCGACTTTTTACATGCAGCAGCACTGGCTAAAATTGGTAACGTAATGACCAATTTAGCTGCTTTGAGCTTCTTTATTCCCTCGGGTCATGTGCTCTTTGTTATTGGTGGTTTCATGGCGGTGGCGAATATGATCGGATCCATTTGTGGCGTAAAAATGGCGCTGAAATATGGTAGTGGCTTTATCCGTATTTTATTCCTCATCTTAGTTACGATTCTGATTTTAAGGCTCAGCTATCAAATGTTCTTTATGTAAAGACACAGCAGATTCATTCAAACTTTTATTACAAAAAGCGTGCAGACCATGACCTGACTTTTCATCTTTTTTGTTTAATATCAATAGAGCGTGCTTAACGCTGTGTAGAGATTCTTTGCAAAAAAAAGAGATGTTTTAGCTTGAATTGGACTGGAGCATAGAATGAATATATTTGAAGCTTTAAGAGAAAGTCATGTCATACAACGCAATTTGGCAGAACAATTGTTAAGCACCTCGGGCGATACGCCAGAGCGCCGTGAGCTATTTGAACGTCTCAAAATGAATTATTTGCTCATGCTGTTGCAGAAGATCGTTATTTTTATATTCCTTTAATGATGACCGATTCAGGCCTCAACATTACCCGTCATGCTTTGGCAGAGCACCATAAAATGGATGAGCTATTGGAACAACTGACCGAGACAGCGTTCTCAAATCCAGGTTGGTTGGCAATTGCAAAAAAACTATCGGAAACTGTACATCATCACTTACAAGAAGAGGAACATGGTTTCTTTCAGCAAGCCGGAAAAATTTTAGCTGACACGCAGAAGATAACACTTGCGGAGCAATATCAGCGTGAATATAGAAAATATAAAAAAATCGACAAAGACAGCTTGGCCTAAGGCTGTTTTCAAATAAAGTACGATTGTGATCTTTGCTGATTCAGACGCTTTCATCTGTGTCAGATTTAGCTCTAAATGTCACGCCGACAGAGGCCACCATAATGCAAAGCAACGCTAAGGTTTGCCACAGGCTAATTTGTTCTTTGAGTAACAACCAACCAGCCAAAGCGGCTAAGGCCGGGGATAAACTGGAAAGAGTACCGTAGCTGAGTTTACTCAAGCGTTTTAAGGCCATGAGGTCTAGGGCGTAGGGAATTGCGGTTGCCAATAGGGCAATCAATAAGGCTTTGGGCCAATATTCGGTTTGCATCAAGGCTGTTGGATTATGTGAGGCACTGATGGGTAACAGCAATAAAGCTGACATCACAATTGCAATACTGAGAGCATGCATGCCGATATTTTGACGGACGACTTTTTGCCCAAAATAGATATACAGTGCCCAGCAGGCTCCTGCCGACACTGCAAATACTGCACCTAAGAAAGAAAAATTACTGGCGTTGGCCTGATGCCACGGCACCATGAGTGCAATGCCTAAAATGGCCAATCCGACCCAAATATAATCACGTTGTTGCTTGATCGACAGTAGTGCCAAAGTCAGAGGACCTAAGAACTCTAAACCGACGGCAATACCTTGAGGAAGTCTACCTAGCGAAGCGTAAAATAAAATATTCATGAGGCATAAAGCTGCTGTATAGCTGAGTAAATCTTTCCATTTTAAATGCGGTAGGCGTTTGATAATGCTCCATGAGCGGAACATCAGCACAATTAAAATTGCGGCAAAGCACAGTCTAAGGGTCACCACGGTGAGGGGATCCAGTACTGCAATCAACTGCTTGGCAAAAGAAGCACTGATTTGATAGGACAGCATGGACAAGGCCATGAACATCACTGCCATCAGTTGAGAATTAGGCATCATGCATGCATCAGGTCATGGTGACCTGTTATTTTAAGAAGGTGGATTAGTATAGCGATTTCGCTCTGCATGGGGATGCGAAATCAGCTGAATTTTTTAAATGCAACAACATGAATTTAAAAATAATGTGTACGCAGGCATGATGCTAATTTTTAAATTCAAATAACACTAAATACTTTCACTGTGTGATTTGACGTGCTTTTTGCGCGGTATAAGTACAACCAATGGATGTCATGATAATGACACTCAAGGCAAGCCACTGAGACCACAGCAGTTTCTCACCTAAAAATACAAAACCAGATAGTGCTGCAATCGCAGGCTCTAGGCTCATGAGCGTACCGAAGCTTAAAGCGGTTAAATTGCGCAGTGCAATCATTTCCAGACTAAACGGTAAGGCGCTGGCTAAAACAGCTAAGGCAATAAAATAAATTAGATTTGAGGGTTCAAACACATTTGCAGATAGACCGCTGAACAGTGCGAGAGGCATTAATATTAGCATACCGACAAACATGCCTAAGCATACGGTATGGTTGCCTGAAATACCCGATGGGCGCTGTCCCGCCACGATATACAAGGCCCAACATGCACCTGCACCTAGTGCAAATACAATCCCAAGAGGGTCTAAAGGTTGAGCTGCTTGGTCGAAAGGGAACAGTAAAACCAAGCCTAAAATAGCTAGCCCGACCCAAACAAAGTCAAAGCGTTGTTTGGCATAAAACAGAGCGACACTGAGTGGGCCAATAAACTCAAACGACACTGCAATGCCGAGCGGCAGGCGAGCAATGGATAAATAAAACAATAGGTTCATGCCTGCCAAAGCAAAACCATAGCTGATGATGGC
>NZ_DKIK01000096.1:547-5959 GCF_002454215.1 Acinetobacter sp. UBA6720 | reverse complement strand
ACAGCTGTTTTCTTGGCTTGAATTTCTTGTTCTTTCAATTTTGCCCAGTCATTTAAGGTCTGGGTGAACGCATCATACTCTTGTGCAATACGAGCTTTTGCTGAGCTGATGTCATCACTGACATTCAGACCATGAACTTCTAAGTCTTGCTCAGCATACTTAAACTTCATCGCAAGTTCAGCTTTTTTGATATTAAAGCTCGGAATACGACGTAAGTTTTTAGCTAAACCCAGTTTTGAGCATGACCAAATCAACCATTTGGTTGGGTCATATTGCCACCATTTCACACCATTACGGTAGTCATATTGGAAAATGTGGTGGTAGTTATGATAACCCTCACCCCAAGTCGCAATAGCTAACCAGAAGTTGTCACGTGCGGTATTTTCATCTGTATATGGACGTTTGCCCCACATATGACATAAAGAGTTAATGAAGAACGTAACGTGGTGGCTGAGGATTAAACGCATTAATCCGCCCAATAATAACACGCCCCATAAGTCACCTACGGCCCAACCAATTGGTAATAAAATACCCGTGTGGACGATGATCACTAAAGGCACATAGTATTTGTGTTGGAACATCACCAATTTATCATTGAGTAAATCGGGCGCATTTTTAAAGTCAGGTTCTGCTGATGGATAGTCACGAAGCATCCAACCCATGTGTGCATACCAAAAACCATTGTTAATCGAGTATGGATCTTTCTCGATATCATCGACATGGCGGTGGTGGGTACGGTGACCTGAACCCCAATATAAAATACTGTTTTGTACTGCAAATGTACCCATAATCATCAAAATGATTTTTAAAGGCAAGCTTGCTTCATAAGCACGGTGTGCCCATAGACGGTGATAGCCAGCGGTAATACCTAAACTACTAACACCCAGTAATACAAACATACTGATCCAAGCGGCTAAGCTGAAATCATGATGGTAGGCATATAACGGAATTGCAATGACAGCCACAATGGGAAGAAAAACCAATGCAAAAATTGCAACCCAGTTAAATGGGGCTTTGGGTAGGGGAGCATTCATCTCCAACAGCACTCCTGAAACCTTGGGAGGTATAAATGGAAGGTCAATCCATTACTTTTTGCATGGATTAAGCTACAGCATATTAGCATGAGCGAACCGTGATTCACTAGCATTATTGTACAGATGTATTGTACTAAACAGTAACAGAATAAGAATGTTTAGATATCGAAATTATCGAAGCATTTTTAGGCACTATAGTAGTAGAGCGATCAATATGAAAAGTGAACATTTTCAGTCCCACTGCGCATGTAAAATTCAAGTCAATTTTTGGCTTGTTCAATGAACATCTGCCAAATGTTGTAGCATCATTTTAGGTAAATCGGTAATTAATCCATCAATGCCACAGTCACGTAAATGTTTAGCGCGCTCGATGTCATTTACTGTCCAAACACTAATCGCTAAATTCGCTTGTTGTGTGGCTTTTAACAGGTCATCGGTTGCCAGTTGGTTCATCCAGCCGATTTGGCAACAGCCGTATTTGTGCGCTTGTTCAATTGCAAGATGTTGAATATTTTCTTCAATTAATAAGCCCCGTTTCAGTGGGGAATGTATATCTTGGAGTGCTTGTAGGATTTTAAGATCAAAACTGGTGATGACTGCACTCTGCTCAAAGTCTCTCAGTTGCTGTGTGAGATGTTGTGTCAGTCGCTCCGCTTCTGCTTGTGTTGCTACAGCTTTGACTTCAACCTCAAGATGTTCGAAGTCCTGCATAATCTGGAGTGCTTGTTGCAGAGTTGGAGTGCCTTGCTTTTCCCAGTCTAACCAAATATGTGCTTGATTATAGGTATCAAGTTCTGTGCTGTTTAATGGGTAGAGTGCTTGGTCGATACCAGTGGTCCGGAGCATGTTGTCATCATGCATAATGATCAGCTCATGGTCTTTGAGCTGACGAACATCAAATTCGACCGCACGGATGCCTAGATCATGAATATATTGAAAACCGCCGAGGGTATTTTCTGGGGCTTCGCCACGTGCACCACGATGTCCGATGATTCTCATATTGAACCTGATTTATACGTCTTTTGATTGATTGTAGCGCTAAAACATCGGATTGGGGGATAGATTCTAAGGTGGAAATATCAGATATACGTCAATGCCGTGTGTAATAGTTAGAGGTCGGATTGAGTTTGAGTGTAATGCTTCTGCGATATTGGCAATATGCAATGCAGTCCGAAGAGTTTCACGATGGGTAAATGGTTTTGATTACTTTTCCCGAAAAAAAAGTAATCTTAGAAAGTCTTCCAGTGAACTTATCTAAAAGACTCATAAGGAATCCATTTTGCTCTAAAAACTTAGAACGGTTTAAATGGTTTCATTAATATTTTTTTGCCAAAGCACTTCTGAGCCGCCCCCAGCTCGTTGCAAGGCGCGGGATGCAACAAAAAGCCAGTCTGATAAGCGGTTGAGCAACTGTAGCGCGGTGCTTTGAATATTTTGATCACGCGTGTGTACCGACATTAAGCTACGTTCAGCTCGGCGGCATACTGCTCGTGCTTGGTGTGCATAGCTACATGCTAAAGAACCAGAAGGGAGAATAAATTCTTTCAGCATTGGTAAGTCTTCATTCATACGGTCAATTTCTTGTTCAAGAAACTCAATACAAACTGGTTGGAGCAAATGATAGTTGGGAATACACACTTCACCGCCTAAGTCGAAAAGCCAGTGCTGGATGAGGCTTAAGCTTTTATCCCATGTTGCTTTGTCTGTGATTTGGCTTGCACTAATTTGGGCACGAAGTACGCCAATTGTTGAGTTGAGCTCATCTACATCACCCAGTGCGGTAATTCTTAGGTCATCTTTAGTGACACGTGATCCATCGCCCAGACCTGTGGTGCCTGAGTCGCCAGTACGGGTATAAATTTTACTTAAACGGTGGCCCATAATTTGTCCTGCCAAAAGAATGAAAAAAAGGATAATGTCGGTCAAAACATTATCCATAAACTGCGCTGTTTTAAATTGTTTTTTGAGTCTTTACGCTAAATTAATAACGGAAAGTGACTCCTGCTGAGGCAAAACGACCGCCATTGATGTACCACGTATCAGTGCTTGAGTAGACTGCTTTGTATTTGACATCACCAATGTTTTGGATATTGGTGAACAATTTGATATTTGGATTTACATTCCAAAATGCATTGAGATCAATCGTTGCATAACCAGGAATTTTAACGGAGTTTTGGCTTGCTTGAGCTTTTGCATGAGAACGAGCGACAAGAGCAGTATTTACACCATAAGTTCCGTCATCATATCCTGCTGTAAAGGTAAAGGTTTGACGTGGACGACGCACGAGTTCAAACCCAGTAGATTCATCTTCTGTTTTTACGTAAGCATATTCAGCAGATGTAAAAAGTTGATCTTTTTTCCAATTTAAACCGAGCTCACCACCAGTCATATTGGCATCATCAATATTGACATATTGCCATGAGGCATTTGATCCAATTAGGTTTTTGACTTTAGTGTAATACACAGACGCATTTGCACTTAAACCATAGTTAAATTGTTGATCTAAACCGATTTCATAAGAAATACTTTCTTCTGGTTTGAGATCTTGATTCCCATAAAAACCAGCATATAGCTGATAGGCTGTTGGCGCTTTAAATGCAGAACCAATATTGGCATAAACACTTGTCAACGGTGCAATTTGTAAACGTCCAGCTATTTGCCCTACAGTGTGTTGACCAAATTGATCATCATCTTCTAAACGGATACCTGCTTGAGTGTGTATGCCCGCATTATTATATTGATGTTGTAAGTAATACCCTGTAGACCCAAGGTTTTTCTTCCCAGATAGGTAATCATAAGTCACATCAGTATCTTGCGTTGATACGCCGAACAAAATGTTTTGTTTTGGAGTGAACTTCCAATTTAAATTGATGTCACCTTCATTGCGCTCACTATCATAGGCATACGAATACGTTTCAATATAAGTTGCTTCATCTTGATAATTTGAATAGCGGGCATTTAAAGTTAATGCATCTGTGAATTGGTATAGACCATTCCAGTTGATCAATTGATTTTTAAAATCACGTTTAGCAGTATTTGTACCTGTAGAATAGTCTAAATAGTGATTAATTCCTTCATTTTCACTAATAGATACGTTTGTTTTAAAATTATCTTGTTTGTATCCAATCTTAGCGCTATAACCTTTTTGGTCATAGCTCGCTTGGTCATTATTCTGTGTATTTAAGATTTCTGTGCCATCACTTTCTAAGCGTTGACCTCGAATTTGAGCAAAAAAACCATCTTGAGCTAGATCTAATCCTACCAGTGCTTTATATGTGTTGTTCTCACCATATAAGCCAGTAATGAATGCACTATTTTTTTCTGGGGTGTCTGTCAGTAATTGGATTACCCCACCAATTGCATCAGAACCATATTGAACTGAAGCAGGGCCTTTAAGAATTTCAATTTGACCGACATCAGATAAATCTAAAAGTTCGGTATTATTTTTACCATTAATCCCTTCAATTAAAGCAGCACCATCTTTAAGTACTAAAGTATGATTGGAATTTGTACCACGGGTGAAAATGGAAGTTGTTTGCCCAAGACCACCAGTTTGAACAACATTTAATGCGGCATCTTGTTTGACTAGATCATTTAAGTTAAGAGCTGGATTTTTTTCGATGTCACTTTTTGAAATCACAGCAATACGGGCAGGAACGTCTTTAATCTTTTCTTCAGAACGTGTTGCAGTTACAACGAGTGTGTCTAAAGAAGCATTAACAACATTCGTATTGTCTTGTGCAGATGCTGTTGCGGAGAAACCCATCGCAATAGCGATTGCGCCCACTAAAGCTGTAGGCTGAAATAAATTTGGCATGCTGGCTCCATACATTCACCCCCCGTGAATGATTGAGTTAAATGGCGCAATAAGCAGGTCTCCGGACTTAAATATAAATATTGCGAACAATATTGGTATATCCATCTTCCCACACGAGTGCAGTGATGTAAGTGCAAACACTTATAAAGATATACGTTTCGTTTTACCGTTGCGGGGGCAGTGTTGGACTCTCACCAACTTCCCTAAAGCATAGTGCTCAGACTTATTGCATTTGGGCGAAGTATAAGGTTTGTATGCGAATTAAACAATCTATGTAAAGATTTTTCAGGATGAACTTTACGCAAGGCGAAAAAATTGCATTACAATGATTCGCCCTGTTATTTATAGATCAGCTATAAATAGGGTTGAGCCAGAGTCATAATCTATGCGAACCCGTGCCAAAATTTGTGGAATTACTCGTAGCCAAGATATTCAAGCTGTGGTCAAAGCCGGGGCTGATGCAATTGGTTTTGTATTTTTCCCGCCTAGTCCACGCCATGTCAGTGCAGCTCAAGCTAAAGAATTGATTCAACATGTGCCTGCCTATGTGCAAACTGTTGG
>NZ_DKIK01000096.1:0-489 GCF_002454215.1 Acinetobacter sp. UBA6720 | reverse complement strand
CACCAGAAGACTGTCAGGTGATTGCGACACAAGTAGGAAGACGCTGGTATAAAGCGATTCAAGTCAAACCTGAATTGGATGTGGTGGCAGAAGTTCAACGTTTCCAACAAGCAGGGGCAAGTGCAGTGCTCTTAGATGCATGGCATCCTGAACTCAAAGGGGGAACAGGACACAGTTTTGACTGGTCACAATTCCCTACGCTTGATATTCCTTTAATTTTAGCGGGTGGCTTAACCCCAGCTAATGTTGAAGACGCTATAAAGACGACTGGGGCTTATGCTGTAGATGTCAGCGGAGGCGTCGAATCCGCTAAAGGTATAAAAGACCAACAACTTATAGAAAACTTCATGCAAGGAGTCCATCGTGGATCAGCAAAGTAATGTGATTGACTATACCCAATACCCAGATGAACGTGGGCATTTCGGTATCCATGGCGGACGTTTTGTGTCAGAAACTCTAATGGCAGCATTAGAAGACTTAGAAAAGCTC
>NZ_DKIK01000058.1:0-11674 GCF_002454215.1 Acinetobacter sp. UBA6720 | reverse complement strand
AGCTCGCTACTTGTCTTTGATCCCTTACACTGACAATCATAAGTGAGGTTGAGCTGTGGATATTATCTTATTACAACGCATTAAAAACCTTGGTAAATTAGGCGATAAAGTTTCAGTTAAAGCTGGTTACGGCCGTAACTATCTTATCCCTCAAGGTCAAGCAGTTGCAGCTACTGAAGCTAACACTGCTGCTTTTGAAGCTCGTCGTGCTGAACTTGAGAAACAAGAAGCTGAAATTTTAGCTGCTGCTCAAGCACGTGCTGACCAATTGAACGAAGTTAACATCGTGATCACTGCTAAAGCTGGTGACGAAGGTAAACTATTCGGTTCTATCGGTACTCGTGACATCGCTGACGCGTTAACAAATGCTGGTCTTACAGTTGACCGTGCAGAAGTTCGTTTACCGAACGGTGCACTTCGTCACACTGGCGAATTCAACATCGCAATCCAATTGCACCATGATGTTGTTGCTGAAGTTCTCGTTACTATCGTATCTGAGTAATTTCTTGCAAAAAAAAGAGCATGCCTTGGCATGCTCTTTTTTTATCTCTATCAAAAAGCCATTTTTTACACAGTCCTATTTAGGCTTCCAAAATCCATTTTTAACATGATGGTTTTTATCCATAACACAGTTTTTCAATTCAACACACAGCACGCACATTTTTTGGTAAAGTGCATATTGCTGATCAACTGAAATTTTAAAAAAAATTTCAGTGAAATTGACTTTTGTTTCAACATTTACTGCATTAAAAATCAGGGCGTTATATGTCACAGGCGACTGCCACTGCTCAAAAGAGCTCATCGAAACAAGACAATAAACCGAATGAGTCAGGGCAACTGAAAGAATTCCGCACGCCTCCGCACAATTTAGCATTAGAACAAGCTGTTCTTGCCGCGCTAATGACGGTTGCTGAGTCCTTTGAACAAGTCGGCGATGTACTTACTGAAAATGACTTCTATGCAACACGCCACAAGTATATTTTCCGTGCAATTGCACAACTTTCTAAAGACAGCTCCCCCTATGACGCTGTTTTAGTGCATGATTGGCTCACCACACAAAACCTACTCGATGCTGTAGGCGGTGAAGAATATCTAATGCAACTGATGGCAGACTCCCCTTCCAGTTTCTATAACATGGAAACTTATGCCACCAAGATTAAAGAGTTTTCAACTTTACGCAGCATGATTAAAGTCAGCTCTGAGATTCTACAAAATGCCTATGACACCAAAGGTCGTAGTGTCAGTGAAATTTTAGATTTGGCAGAAACCAATATTTTCTCATTGGCTGAACAACACAATAACAATGCGAAGGCACAAGGCCCGAAAGCTATCAACACCGTTGTAGCAGATGTTTTTGATAAGTTGAATGAACTGTCTCAGATGGAAGGTAGCATCACTGGTTTAACCACAGGTTTTGTTGAACTAGACAATAAAACATCAGGTATGCAAGCAGGAGACTTGATCATTGTCGCAGCACGTCCCTCAATGGGTAAAACCACCTTTGCAATGAATTTAGTGGAAAGTGTGCTATTTAATAATGACTTACCTGCTCTGGTTTATTCCATGGAAATGCCAGCAGATTCGATTGCTATGCGTTTGATTTCTTCTTATGGGAAAGTGCATCAAGGGCATTTGCGAGCGGGCAAACTCGATGGGGATGAATGGTCTAAAGTTACGGGCACTATTTTGCAACTGCAAGAAAAAAAGCTCTATATTGATGACTCCTCTGCACTTCCCCCAACAGAAGTTCGTGCGCGTGCACGTCGTATTGCAAAACAGCACGATGGTAAATTGGGCTGTATCATGGTCGACTATTTACAGTTGATGAAAGTGCCTGGCATGGGTGATAACCGCGTAGGCGAGATTTCGGAAATTTCACGAAGCTTAAAAGCTCTAGCCAAAGAAATGATGTGCCCTGTGATCGCACTATCTCAGCTTAACCGTTCTCTTGAGAACCGTCCCAACAAGCGCCCCGTAATGTCGGATTTACGTGAATCTGGTGCGATCGAGCAGGATGCCGACTTAATCATGTTCATTTACCGTGACGAAGTCTATAACAAAGAGTCCAAAGAAGCAGGCACAGCGGAAATCATTATTGGTAAACAGCGTAACGGACCTATTGGTACCGTGCGACTTGCCTTTGAAGGCCAATATACCCGCTTTAGTAATCTATCCCCTGAGTTTTATGCTCAGTACGATGATGAAGAATAGTTAATGCTTCATCATCGCCTTTCCATGACCCTGTAGGAGTAATGAGGGTGCGTCAAGCAACAGTTTATATTGACAGTACAGCACTGCAATATAATTTAAACCGTGTCAAACAACTTGCCCCAAACGCGAAAATCGTCAGCATGGTCAAAGCCAATGCTTATGGACACGGAGTCAAAGACTGTTTAGCAGCCTTAAGTGAAACAGACGCCTTTGGTGTCGCCTGTTTAGAAGAAGCACTGGAAATTCGTGCACTCGGTTTTGAGCAACCGATTACCCTGATTGAAGGGGTTTTTACGGCCGATGAAATGTCGAGTGTCATCGAACAAAAGCTTGAATGCGTAATTCACCATCCACAGCAAGTCGATTGGTTACTCGCGCATAAAACTGCATATATCGAAAACAAGCTTAAAGTATGGGTCAAACTCAACAGCGGTATGAACCGTTTAGGTTTTAAAGTTGCTGAAATTATAGATGTCATCAACACACTGAAAGCCGAAGGCTTTACATGTGTACTGGCTATGCACTTTGCGAATGCTGATAGCGAGCAGCATCCACTGAATGACCAACAGCGAGAACAATTTCTACAGGTTAAAAATGCCTGTGCTCCGATCCTCGCATCTTGTTGTAATTCGGCTGCTATTTTTAAATGGCCAGAACTTAATTTTGATTTTGTCCGTCCGGGCATCATGCTTTATGGCGCATCGCCTTTTGCCGATAAAAATGCACATGACTTGGACTTAAAACCTGTTATGACTTTCACAGCAGAAATCATTGCATTGAATACCATTCAAGCAGGTGAAGCAGTTGGTTATGGTTCACATTTTGTCGCAAACAACAAAACTGAGCTGGCTATTGTGTCTATTGGTTATGGTGATGGCTACCCACGTGCATTTCCAAAGCAAAACTATGTTGCCATTAAAGGACAAACTGTCCCAGTGGTTGGACGTGTGGCAATGGACATGATTGCAATTGACGTGACTGGACTCAATGCTCAATTAGGCGCAAAAGTTGAACTTTGGGGTAATACCCGTTTAGTCGATGAAGTCGCTGAAGCCAATGGAACCATTGGTTATGAGTTGCTTTGCCGTTTAAGTAACCGCCCTACCCGCAAGCAAATCTAACAAAAAAGCCCAAGTTTTAACTTGGGCTTTTTTCAGTGCGAACCATCATCAGCCTGAGCATCATCAAGATCTTGCAACAACTAAACAATTTACTGTTGGTGCATGGTCTGTGGGGCAAATTAAGTAGAACTCATCTCATACATTTTGTGATGTACACGCTTCAGGTGTTACAGATACTTCATGCCTCAAGCCTGAAAATGTCTTGCCTGTATGGATTTTACCTCAAAGACCTTGATATCTTTATGGCTGGGGTGCTTTTAATATTTTTGACATTAATCATCATAAAACAACGTCATCACCTACTAAGTATTAAAAAATAATGCTGATCTACATCGTAAAGAACAACAGAAATATCCAACAACGCATTAAAATTTCGCGCTTGCTTTAAAATATCTCAAACATCTTAAAACAGTTGTACATGACTTGAAGTTGAAATACTTGCATAGAAAATTTGCCGCATAAACTTCTACAAGTTTCTATTTTTAATACCGAGAACTATTATTCTAAATAGTCATCTGTAGGTTTTGCCAGTTCTTGCAACCCTTTTCTTAAAGTGTCTGACCATTGCTTACTGATACTTGAAAAGTACGGATCCTCTTCGTAAATCCTTTTACCTACAGGAACATGCAGACTATCTTTTTTATATACCAATGCATCTAAGGGTAAGCCAACAGAGACGTTAGAGCGTAAGGTCGAATCAAACGAAATGAGACTACATCGTATGGCCTCATCTAAAGGCATGTCATAACGTAGCGCGCGGTCTAAAATTGGTTTGCCATACTTACTTTCACCAATTTGAAAATAAGGGGTATCTTTCGTTGCACAAATAAAGTTACCTTGTGGGTAAATATTATAAAGTTGCATTTCTGCACCTTTAATTTGCCCGCCGACCAATAAACTACAGTAATAATTACTTTGTTCCTGCGTGTCTGAGGTCACATCTGCCAAGACCTTTTTTAAGGTATGCCCAACCAGCTCTGCAGCCTCAAACATAGTGTTGACACTATATAAATTGGGTTCTTGGCTTAACTCCAAATGATTTTTTAGATGTCCTATCACAGCTTGGGTTGTGGCTAAGTTTCCAGAGGTCTGAATGGCAATAAATCGTTCACCCTCAATCCCAAAGGTATACAGCTTTCTAAACACTGATATATGGTCTACGCCCGCATTGGTACGTGTATCACTAATAAAAACCAAACCATCTTGAAGACGAAGAGCACAACAATAGGTCATAGAACATCCTTTTCAGCTAAACCTTAACAACTTAAAACTTGTACAATGGAATGCATAGATTCCACTCCACCTTTTTCACGTACACCGCGAACGGGTGCAACATCCCAGTAATCACGCCCAATAGCCACATAAATATGCGACTGCGGTCTAAATAATTGATTACTGGTGTCAAAACAATACCATACATCATCAATATACACCTCTGCCCATGCGTGACTGGCGAGG
Organism: Acinetobacter sp. UBA6720; assembly: GCF_002454215.1. Classification (NCBI taxonomy): domain Bacteria; kingdom Pseudomonadati; phylum Pseudomonadota; class Gammaproteobacteria; order Moraxellales; family Moraxellaceae; genus Acinetobacter; species Acinetobacter sp. UBA6720. The sequence goes on along the minus strand of NZ_DKIK01000058.1, from coordinate 6,884 downwards.
TGCGAAGTTTCAGGTACATGTAAATAACCCGAAACATAACGTACTGGCAAGCCTAAATGCTTACACATCGCAATAAAAACATGACTATGGTCCTGACATACGCCTTGCTGACCATTAAATGCATCAATTGCAGATGTATGTACCGACGTTTCTGCAGCTACATAAGGAATATGCCCCAAAATTGCATTGGATAGTTGCATTAAATTTTCACGATTAACTGTCGGCACATACTGATGTGCAAAAGCCTTCATTTCAGCATTACATTGAGTATTCGGCGTAGGCTGTAAAAATAAATTTGGGTTAAGATGATCTTGAATACCATGCTCGGCCTGCGTGTTAATCTCAACAATACCTTGTGCCATAATAGTCAATTGTTGATAAGCTTCACGCTGTGAACTCGTGATCCAAATATTTTGAAAGGCATCTCGTTTCTCTTCACGTACTCCTGGCACACTCACATGCCAGTGGCAAACTTCCTGATGTGAATTATCCGATGGTGTCATTTTAATATATTGGATGCTATTGCATGCAGCTTCACTGTATTGATAATGCGTCTGATGGTTGATCATAAGTCTCATACATCTACCTCAAACAGTTGTTGGATATAATCACTAAAATGATAAAAACTCATTGCATCTGGCTGTGCTTTAAGTTGTGTCCACGCTTGAGCGAGAGCAATCCACCCCATTCCTTTTAACACATCAACAATATTATCAATCTCAACCAATGTACGATGCTTCTCTTGCTTCAGACGAATTTGCCTATCAAGCTGTTCAATCATTTGTCCTAAACTAAAAAATAAGAATACATCACTTGCTTCTGCTTCGAGCACATCCTGACATTCACCAACAACATCACAAATATAAGCTGCATTTTCTGTAGCATTTTTTATAAATTGATTTAGTTCCGCATAGGCTTTTGCCGATAAAATACCACGCAGGTCTTGCACATTGGATTTAGCATTTTGAAATTGTTGATTAAATGATGCAGGATTGCTTGGGTCTAAAATCAGTTCATTCAACGAACAAGCATCAAAAGCAGGTAGGCAAAACGCATGTGCATAGTCCATTGCAGGTTGATCTTGTGTAAACGGAAACTGTGAACACAAATATTGAGTACGAGTTAAATAGCGTCCTAACCAAAAAATATTTTCTGCATTGGTGCTTAATAAAATCATTCTTATACCCTCATATTTAGTTATTTATGAATGTAAATTTTCTACAACCCAAGTATCTTTAATTCCTCCTCCTTGGGATGAGTTGACCACCAGTGAACCTTCTTTCATCGCAACACGGGTTAGTCCACCAGGGACGATTTCGGTACGATATGGGGAACTAAGTACAAAAGGTCTTAGATCAATATGGCGCTCTGAAACACCCAATTCAGTCATCGTTGGGCTAACGGAAAGCTCTAATGTAGGCTGAGCAATATATAAATGTGGCGTAGCCATGAGCTTGTCTCTGAACTGCTCAATTTGGCTTTTGCATGCTTGCGGTCCAATCAGCATACCATAGCCACCTGAGCCTTGTGCCTCTTTAACCACTAATTGCTCAAGGTTATCCAGTACATAAGCCAGATCTTGCTTGTTACGGCATTGATATGTTGGAACATTTTTTAAAATAGGTTTTTCACCTAAATAGAATTGGATCATTTTATCGACATAAGGATAAATCGCCTTATCATCTGCGACTCCTGTGCCAGGCGCATTTGCAATCACCACGTTATGGCTGAGATAAGCCGACATTAATCCAGCTACACCTAAAGTACTGTCTGGCATAAAACATAAAGGATCAAGATAAGCATCATCCAAACGGCGGTAAATGACATCAACACGCTGACGTCCACGAATCGTTTTCACATAGACTTTATCATGCTCAACAAAAAGATCACGTGATGTCACTAAAGGCACATCCATTTCACGAGCTAAAAAGGCATGTTCATAATAAGCACTGTTAAAACGTCCCGGTGTTAACACCACAATAAAGGGCTGATCGACATAGGCATTTTCAGCCAAAATTTCTTTGAGTAATTGTGGATATTGTTCTATGCCTAAAATATTGCTTTTTTGCATTAAATCAGGCATTAATTTTTCACTAATTTTGCGACTCTCTAGCATATAAGAGACGCCTGACGGTGTTCTTAAATTATCTTCAAGTACATAAAACTCACCCTGACCATCACGTATAATATCTATACCACTGATTTGACTGTAAATTTTACCTTTTAAGCTATGTTCATACATATGTGGCTGATACGCTTCATGTGTTAGCACTTGAAGTTCTGGAATAATCTTAGCTTTGAGAATCTCTTGTTGATGATAAATATCGTGTAAAAATAAATTTAAAGCCCTTACACGCTGTGCGGAACCCGATGAAATTTTATTCCATTGCTGTTTCGCAATTACTCGCGGAATCAAATCGTAAGGAATAGTGCGTTCAATGCCCTCAGATTCTCCATAAACAGTAAAAGTAATACCTTCATATAAAAAATGTTGCTTTGCGACTTGGTTTAATCCTTCAAGTTCTTTTAAGTTGTACTGTGACAACCATTGCTCAATCCGTACACAGGCATCGCCTGACATCGCGTTATCGTCCGTCATTTCGTTAAAGAAATTTGACGTCATTTGATGGAATAATCCAACAGATTGGCTCGATAAGCGATCTTGAGAGTCGATCGGGTTCAATACAGGTTGGTCTAGGTTGTAGCCTTCCAACATCGTATTCACATTTGTATCTTTATCTTCTTTAAACATACAAACCTCTCAATTATTATCGGTATGTAATACTCATGAAGCAATAACTATGCCATAGGTATGGTGATTGCTTTCTTTCATTAATTGATAAAAAGCCAAACACTTCAATTCTATTTCGCATTAAGTTGTGTCAAAAAATATAACTGAAAAAATTAAAGCAAAGCTTGCTTAAACGAGTGAGTTTTTTTATTGTGTTCTCATTCAAGTAAGTAATTTCGACTTCTATATTTTATTCCATTATGTCTGCACAAGAAAAAGAAACGTCCAATAGCCTCTACCGTCAGTGGCAAATTTTATCCCGCCTTTCTACTGGAAAATGGATGGGGACACGCGAGTTGCAAGAGATTTTGCAACGCGAAGGCATCGACATTACTTTACGTACCATTCAACGTGATTTAAACCAAATTTCGCAACGTTTTCCTATTGAAAATAATGGTACAGTTCCTCAAGGTTGGCGCTGGCGCTCCGATGCACCTATTCAGAGTTTACCGCACATGACCAGTTCGCAGGCGGTCACTTTTATGATGGTTGAGGAACATTTAAAACATCTGCTGCCACCAAGTTTGATTGAAGAAATGAATCCTTGGTTTGACTTGGCTCGCCGAAGTCTATCCACACAAAACAATGTTCGTCAATGGATTAACCGTGTACGCATCGTGCCTGCAACTCAACCTTTGATTCCTCCGATTGTTGAAAAATCAGCACAACAAGCCATCTATGAAGGACTACTACAAGACAAACAACTCGAGTGTGTATATCAAGGCTTAAATCAAGCTATTGAAGCAAAAACCTATACATTAAACCCACTGGCATTGGTCCAAAAAGGTGCAATTATTTATCTGATTTGTACCCGCCACGATAAAACGGATATCCAAACTTTCGCGCTGCACCGTTTCAAGTCAGCCACAGTTTTGAACTCTCGTGCTTTACATCCTGTTAATTTCGATATTGATGAATATATCGAATCAGGTGCTTTGGGTTTCCGTGTTGACTTCTCTAAACCCACAGAGAATGTTGCACTCACTCTGACCATGACTGAAATTGATGCGTTGTATTTGGAAGAAACCAAACTCAGCACCAATCAAGTATTAGAACCGCTTGGAAATGGACATATTTTGGTTCATGCTACAGTACCTTTCACCTCGCAACTGGTGTGGTGGTTACGTAGCTTTGGCAATAAAATTAGCCATATTGAACCCAAAGAAGTGCGTGATGCTGTGAATCAAACAGTTACAGATTAAAATAAAAAAAGCCCCAATCTCAGGGGCTTTACAGTTTTTTTGGCATTAGATATTTGAATTGCTTGTGGTTGTCATTTTGATTTCTCATCTTGATTTGATACCTCCCCTAAACCAAGACGAGTGCGCTGTTTTTGGTGATTCATACAAACTGGCATTGGCATGCAAGTTCTCCACTGTTAAAACGGATACATTTCATCGTCATGTTATTGACCTCATATTAAGAACGTAAAATCAATTTAAGATACAGCGACGATTTTGTGAAATAACATAATTGGCAATTTTTATCTATTTTTCTATTAAACAACTCTTAAGCTTAGTTTATCTGTCAAAACAAAAAGCAGACAATCTCGTCTGCTTCTTAAATACCCATTTACACCAAAAAGTTACTTATGCTTTCGTTTTATAACGAGACAAGACTGTCACAGCTGCCGCTGAAATCATTACTGCTGGTAGGCTTGCGACTAAAATTCCTGTAGCTCCAAGGCCAAGTGCTAAAATTTTTCCCGTTAACAATGGTCCAGTCATTGCACCCAGGCGGCCTAGAGAAATAGCACTTCCCACCCCTGTAACCTTGCCCGCACCAGAGTAAAAGATAGGTGAAATACCATATAAAATCGACTGTCCACCCGTTGAAAATATTCCACCCATTACACCAGCAAAAACCAATAGCGGAATTGATGTGGTTGTGAACAACAAAACAAGTGCTACAGCAAGCCCGACATAAATAATGCTGGCCATTTGCCAAAGTTTCAAACGATCTAACAAATAGCCCAAACCCAAAGTACCGACTACAGCCCCGACTTGAAAAATCAGCATAATACTGAAGGCTTGTTGCTTCGTTAAACCTTGTTCCATCAATAAATTCGGTAACCAACTAATTAAAATATAGTTGATCATAAGGGTAAAAAAGAAACCTAACCATAAAGGCACTGTTCGTTGATATTGCTGTGCTTTAAACAGAACATCTGCCATTTTTGGAACAGCTTGATTAAATTCAGTTTCGATCTGTACAGTTCTAGGCTTATCTTTCAAAATCATCGCCATAAACGGCAACAAAAGTAGTGGAGTCAATCCACCGACTAAGAACAAAGTTTGCCACTGAATGTCTTTAAAATAAATCGCTAAGCCTGCAACAAAAATTGCTCCTACAGGCAAACCACAGTACATCAAGCTATTGAGCTTACCGCGGTTGGCTTCCGTAGCTTCATCTCCAACCACCGAAATCATGGTTGGCATAGCTGCCCCTAAACCGAGTCCAGTCAGGAAACGAGCAAGATATAGAACTTCAAGATTCGGTGCGATGGCTGTGATTGCGAAAAATACCCCAAAAATACCAATAGACAACATCAAAACTTTCTTTTGTCCCAAGTAGTCTGCAATGCGTCCACCAAAAAAAGCTCCAAACAACATACCAAACACACCAAGGCTAAACACATAACCCATTTGCACTTGATCTAAAGCAAAGCTTTGCGCAATTCCCTTTGCCGCAATTCCTGGGGCTTGCAGGTCAAAACCTTCAAAGAAAGCGACCCAAAAGCATAAAAAAACCACCAGAAATTTTTGTAATTTTTCACGTTGTGTTAACGCCATGATTGATCTCCATCCATAGTAAACATCCTTATGGCAAAACACGCATAAGCACGTGACTAAATTGTCAGCTCAAACATAATCAATAAACACCACGACAATGGTCGGGATTCACTCTCTACAATGTATAAATAGCTTCATTATTTAGACCTAAATCATAATAAACCTATAGTTTAAAGCTATTTCACATAAAAATAGTTTATTAAATACATATATTTAGATTTATAAAAGCTATTAACGATACAACCATAGCAAATAGCAATCGTTGCAAAAAATTTACTTTTTATTTCTTCCAAAATTGCCACCTGCTACGTTTCGGTCGCTTTTCTTCAATACACACCAATCTCTTGAGTGCTTCATTATTGATGCTGTCATACATTTTTAAATACTCAGGATTCATCTGCTCTCCGATATATTCGGGCGTATACGCTGTACAAGGTTTTCGTAATGAACGCTTATACCATTTTTCTGCAACGTCTAAATCTGCATTAAAATAGAGCCCTTTTTCATACATATATCCAATCTTGCATTCTGCATACGGGCCTTTCTGATCCGCCGCTTTCTGAATCCAATACGCCGCTTCCTCTAAATCTTTTTCGGTATAGAAACCATTTAAATACCAATAACCCACTTGATACTGTGAGGAAGCTTCACCCTTTTGCGCATTCAGTAAGAACAGTTTAAAAAATAATTGTTTGGCTTTATCTAAATGTAAAAAGGAATCAATTTTTCGGATCTGATCATTAATCTGATCAATTGAGTAATCCCTTGTGTTTTTAAGAAAATATTGTGCCTGCTGCAATGGGTTGTCTTCTGTAAAGGACGCGATTAATTGCATTGCTTCTGCCCGTATCTCATCTGTCCCACTAATCCGGGCATCCAGTACTACATTTAAATGTTTTCGGGCAGATGCTAAATCGCGCTCAACCCCTCGTCCCTCTAAATACATACGGCCTAAACTTAAATCTGCCACTATGACCTGACCTACTACTTGTTGATATAGTTCAATTACCATATCTAAATCCAGCGGTACACCTAAACCATGCTCATACTTATCTGCTAAATTATTGATCGCGACTAGATTCCCCAAACCGACAGATTTTGGTTTTAGCAAGCTCCCAAACTTTCATAATGGCTCAATCAAATTGATAAAACTCACCATTTTGATTTACCAAATCACAACATCACCCTCGCGAATCTCTTCTCCGCTTATATATTGTAATGACATCTCTCTCTACCTTATTTTTTTATTGTATATTGCCCCTGCGCAGTTTTTACCCAAAAAAAGCCCGCATAAAGCGGAC
>NZ_DKIK01000183.1:407-6197 GCF_002454215.1 Acinetobacter sp. UBA6720 | reverse complement strand
TATATCAACCAAGTGATTGATGTTTATCACCTCTAAGTTAGCCACACATCCTTAGTATGCTTTCAGCCAAATGGAGTTTTGGCTGAAAGTTCCAAGTTTCAAAGTTTTTAAAGGATATTCAGCCATGTCAAACCACAATGTTGCACTTCAATTTGAAGATGGCGTAACGCGTTTTATTACCGTGACTCAAGGTGAGTCTTTATCAGATGCCGCTTACCGCCAAAAAATTAACATTCCGCTAGACTGCCGTGATGGTGCATGTGGAACTTGCCGCGCTTTTTGCGAATCTGGTAGTTATGACATGCCTGAAGAGACGTATATTGAAGATGCGTTAACACCAGAAGAAGCGGAACAAGGCTATATTCTGGCTTGCCAATGCCGTCCGACCTCAGATGCCGTATTCCAAATTCAAGCGTCATCTGAAGTGTGTAAAACCGAAATTCACCAGTATCAAGGCACATTAGTCTCTGTCGAAAATTTATCAGAATCGACCATTACTTTTGATATTCAGCTCGATGAAGGTCAACCTGACATTCACTTCCTTGCTGGTCAATATGTCAACGTAGGCATTCCAGAGACAGCAGAAACACGTTCATATTCATTTAGCTCGAAACCGGGCAACCGTTTAACTGGCTTTGTAGTACGTAATGTGCCGAATGGCAAAATGAGTAGCTTTTTAAGTGGTGCTGCCAAAGCGGGCGACAAAATGACGTTTACTGGTCCATTTGGTAGCTTCTATTTGCGTAATGTGGTTCGTCCTGTGGTTATGCTGGCAGGCGGTACTGGTATTGCACCCTTTATGTCTATGCTACAAACTTTAGAAGAAAAAGGCGCTGAACACCCTGTTCGTTTAGTGTTTGGTGTTACCAATGATTTCGACTTAGTGGCTTTAGAACAGCTCAATGCCCTCCAAGCTAAACTTCCATGGTTTGAATACCGTACCGTAGTTGCAAGTCCAGACTCTGCACATGAGCGTAAAGGTTATGTAACTGGGCACATTGACAATGAATGGCTCAATGGCGGTGATGTTGATGTCTACCTTTGTGGTCCTGTCCCTATGGTTGATGCTGTTCGTGGTTGGTTAGATAGCGAAGGCGTAAAGCCTGCAAACTTCCTGTTTGAAAAATTCTCTGCAAACTAATAGATCACCCAATATTTAAGTCATAGAAAAAATGATACGCGAAAACGTCATTCGCAATTGTTCGAGGCCAGACTGCTTGGTAAAAAAGCCTTTTCTGCGAGAAAGATATCAAGTAATCGGTTTCTGACGAGTTTTGCGATGAGGTGCACTGCACCGCAAGGTGGTTTCTTGCGAAGCGCTGCTTCTCATTTTCCCAAAAGGAAAGTAAGTCCAACCGAAGGTTAATCCGGTAAGTGATATTCAAATGTTAGGACGCCGGCGTGCCAAATTTATAAATTTAGAAAATCATCTTTATATCGGATGATGAGCGAGTTCAAAAATGGCGTTAAATCAAAGATTTTTAAACAAAGTCGTGATTGTGACTGGTGCCGCTCAAGGCATTGGTCGCGGTGTTGCACTCCAAGTAGCTGAAGAAGGTGCGCAAGTTGTCTTAGCTGATTTATCCGACTATGTCGATGAAACATTAGCAGAGATTGAAGCACATCAAGGCGATGCTATAACCGTCAAAGCCAATCTTGAAACCTTTGCAGGCGCACAAGCCGTTGTTGAAAAAGCACTTGAAGTCTATGGCCGTGTTGATGTACTCATCAATAATGTCGGTGGTGCAATTTGGATGAAACCCTTTGACGAATTTTCTGAAGAAGAAATCATCAAAGAAGTGAATCGCTCATTATTTCCAACGCTGTGGTGTTGTCGCGCAGTTCTACCTGAAATGATTAAAAATCAAAAAGGTACGATTGTAAATGTATCTTCTATTGCGACTCGCGGTATTAACCGAGTGCCCTATTCGGCTTCCAAAGGCGGAGTGAATGCCCTTACTGCATCACTGGCTTTTGAGCATGCCAAAGATGGCATCCGCGTGAATGCAGTTGCGACAGGTGGAACCGAAGCACCGCCACGCAAAGTGCCACGCAATGCAAATCCATTGTCTGAAAATGAAAAAACGTGGATGCAACAAGTGGTCGATCAAACCATTGATCGTAGTTTTATGAACCGCTATGGCACGATTCAGGAACAAGTCAATGCGATTGTATTTCTTGCTTCAGATGATTCGTCATATATGACAGGTACAGTGGTTCCTGTAGGCGGTGGCGATCAAGGCTAATTGATCGTCACAAAACTTTATATACAGGATCATGTCTGCATGGAGGCAAATGAATGGCTACCCTGTTTAAAACTTTGAAAGAAGATTGGTCTATTTCAGCCACTGTCGCAGGTTTTTTGGCGGTGCTGATTTCCTATTCAGGACCACTCATTATCTTCTTTCAGGCTGCGCAACAAGCTCAGGTTTCCCCGACCATGATGATTTCATGGATTTGGGGTATTTCTATTGGGGCAGCCGTGGCAGGGATCTTTCTTTCCATAAAGTTTAAAGTCCCTGTGATTACCGCATGGTCTGCACCGGGTACAGCTTTATTGGTCACGCTGTTCCCAAATATTAGCCTGAATGAAGCTGTAGCCGCTTATATCACTTCGGCTGTGGTGATTTTCCTGATTGGGATCAGTGGTTACTTCGATAAATTGTTGAAATGGATTCCGCAATCGGTAGCCGCTGGGATGATGGCAGGTATCCTATTTCAGTTTGGTTTAGGTCTTTTTAGCGCAACTAACAGTATGCCGATTATTGTGTTTAGCATGCTGTTTGTCTTTTTAGTCGCAAAACGAATTTCACCACGCTATAGCATGCTTTGGGTACTGCTTTCAGGTGTGGCCTTGAGCTTTGGGCTTGGTGAAATGAATGCAGTGAGTTTAGATTTCCAACTTGCTACTCCTCAGTTCATCAGCCCCGAATGGACTTGGCACTCCACCTTAAACCTTGCCCTGCCTTTAATTTTAGTCAGCCTGACAGGACAGTTTTTACCGGGCATGGCCATCATGAAACTGAGTGGTTACGACATGCCTGCCAAGCCGATTATTACCACCACCAGTATTGCTTCTTTAGCTGTTGCATGTGTCGGCGGTATCACCATTGTTTTAGCGTCAATTACGGCTGCACTGTGCATGGGCAAAGATGCGCATGAGTTAAAAGAAAAACGCTATATCGCAGGCGTTGCTAACGGCATTTTCTATATTTTAGGTGGTTTGTTCGCAGGCAGTATCGTTCTGCTCTTCAGCTTGCTGCCAAAAGAGCTTGTTGCTGCTTTGGCTGGCTTGGCTTTATTGGGAGCGATTTCAACCAATATTGCTGTAGCCATGAAAGATGAATCTCAACGAGATTCTGCACTCATTACCTTTTTAGCTACAGCTTCAGGTATGCACTTTTTGGGTCTAAGTTCCGTTTTTTGGGGCATCGTCATTGGTTTAACTGCGCATCTGATTTTAACCAAACATAGTCCTGAAGTTTCAGCTTTAGCTTCACGCTCCAATCCAAGTTCTAAAAGTTAATAGGTACGCTGTACCTAGGACAATATTATGATTGATAAAAGTTCAGCTTCTATAACAGAAGTACTTTCGCAAATAAAGGATGGCTCAACCATCATGATCGGTGGTTTTGGTACAGCAGGACAACCTGCTGAACTGATTGATGGCTTGATTCAACTCGGCATTAAAGACCTTACCATCGTCAGTAACAATGCTGGCAATGGCGACTATGGGTTAGCCAAGCTACTCAAAGCGGGTGCTGTGAAAAAAGTCATTTGTTCGTTCCCGCGTCAGTCCGACTCTTGGGTCTTCGATGAACTCTATCGTGCAGGCAAAATCGAATTGGAGCTGGTGCCTCAAGGTAACTTGGCCTGTCGTATCCAAACCGCAGGCATGGGTCTCGGTGCAGTGTTTACCCCAACAGGTTACGGTACCTTATTGGCCGAAGGCAAAGAAACCCGTCACATCGACGGTAAAGATTATGTACTGGAATATCCAATCAAAGCTGACTTTGCTCTGATTAAAGCCCAACAAGGCGACCGTTGGGGCAATTTGGTTTACCGCAAATCGGCACGTAACTTCGGCCCGATTATGGCAATGGCTGCCAGTGTGACCATTGCACAAGTCTCTGAAGTGGTGGACTTAGGGGCTTTATATCCTGAACACATCATCACCGCAGGTATTTTTGTTCAACACGTGGTGCAGGTTCAACCTGAACCTGTTGCTGTGTAATCGGGAGAACATCATGAGCTATCAAAAACTCAGCCGTAACCAAATTGCAGAACGTGTGGCACAAGACATTCCTGATGGTGCCTATGTCAACTTAGGTATTGGCTTACCGACCAAAATTGCTAGTTACCTGCCAAGTGACAAAGACGTGTTCTTACATTCCGAAAATGGACTGTTGGCTTTTGGCCCACCACCTGAAAAAGGTCAAGAAGACCCAGAACTGATCAACGCAGGGAAAGAGTATGTGACCATGTTGCAAGGCGGTGCCTTTTTCCATCATGGGGATTCTTTTGCCATGATGCGTGGTGGTCACTTAGATATAGCCGTCTTGGGTGCCTTTCAAGTCGCAGCCAATGGTGACTTGGCCAATTGGCATACCGGTGCACCTGATGCGATTCCTGCGGTTGGCGGTGCAATGGACTTAGCTGTCGGTGCCAAGAAAGTCTTTATCACCACCGACCATGTGACCAAACAAGGTGAACCGAAGATCGTGGCTGAACTGAGCTATCCAGCGACAGGTTTGAAGTGTGTAGACCGTATTTATACCGACCTGTGTGTGATTGATGTCACCGCAGAGGGTTTAAAAGTGATTGAGAAAGTCGACGGTTTAAGCTTTGCAGAATTGCAGGCCATGACGGGTGCAACTTTAGTGGATGCGACTCAACAGAATTAATGATTTGAATCCCCCTAAATCCCCCTTTGATAAAGGGGGACTTCCATCTTTCTAATTTTGGGAAGTTCCCCCTATTTAAAAAATAGGGGAACTCCTCCCTTTAATAAAGGGAGGTTGGGAGGGATTTTAGATAAAGGGAAAATGAAATATGAAAAACGCTTACATTATTGATGCCATCCGTACCCCATTCGGCCGTTATGCGGGTGGTTTAGCCCCAGTTCGTGCCGATGACTTGGGTGCAGTGCCAATTCAAGCCTTGATGCAACGCAATCCAACAGTGGATTGGACTCAAGTCGATGACGTGATCTACGGCTGCGCCAACCAAGCAGGTGAAGACAACCGTAATGTGGGTCGTATGTCGGCATTACTTGCTGGCTTACCGGTTGAAGTTCCTGCCACGACTGTGAATCGCTTATGTGGCTCATCACTTGATGCGATTGCCATGGCAGCCCGTGCCATTAAAGCAGGTGAAGCCAACCTGATCATTGCAGGTGGTGTGGAAAGTATGTCTCGTGCACCCTTTGTCATGGGTAAATCGGAAACCGCCTATGGCCGTAGCCAAAAGATTGAAGACACTACTATGGGCTGGCGTTTTATCAATCCTAAGCTGAAAGCGATGTATGGTGTAGACACCATGCCACAGACTGCGGAGAACGTGGCACAACAATTTAATATTGATCGTGCAGATCAAGACCAGTTTGCCTTGACGAGTCAACAGCGCACCGCAACCGCGCAAGCTCAAGGCTTTTTTAAACATGAGATCATCCCTGTAAATATTGCACAGCGTAAGGGTGATCCAATTGTGGTCGACACGGATGAACATCCACGTGCCTCGACCACACTCGAAGGTTTGGCTAAACTCAAGCCAGTCGTGACAGCAGAAGGC
>NZ_DKIK01000183.1:264-389 GCF_002454215.1 Acinetobacter sp. UBA6720 | reverse complement strand
GATGAACATCCACGTGCATCAACCACCTTGGAAGCTTTGGCAAAACTGAAGCCAGTCGTGACAGCAGAAGGCACCGTCACTGCAGGAAACGCATCAGGCATCAATGACGGTGCGGCTGCTGTACT
>NZ_DKIK01000183.1:0-210 GCF_002454215.1 Acinetobacter sp. UBA6720 | reverse complement strand
TCAGGCATCAATGACGGTGCGGCTGCTGTACTGATCGCTTCAGAAGCAGCGATTGAGCAGTACCAACTTAAACCCCGTGCCAAGATTATTGCATCTACAGCTGTTGGGGTTGAACCTCGCATTATGGGCTTTGCACCTGCACCTGCCATCAAAAAGTTACTGAAACAAGCCAATCTGACATTAGAGCAGATGGATGTGATTGAGCTGAAT
>NZ_DKIK01000162.1:0-4169 GCF_002454215.1 Acinetobacter sp. UBA6720 | reverse complement strand
TTTGGATTGGCTTTTTCAATTTCATCAAAAGCATTATCAATCAACCAAGATACAGAGCGTAACTTCACGTCCTGTCCTTGCTCATCCTGCCAAATGATTGAGCCAATTGGTAAAGCTGCTGCATTGCGGATACTTAACCAACGTGCTGCTTTGGGCACCCAAAATACGTTTTTTTCTTGGTAGTAATCCAGTATTTCTAGTTCGTCAGCAATAGCCTGTAGGTATTCTTCATCGCTATCATAGTGATCACGTGCCATGTAGTAGATATTGTTGTCATCTTGATGAGCGAATAAAGTCTTGAGCTCAGACTGTCGTTCATCGAAAGCATCTGAAACGTACTTTAAGAAAATCAACCCTAAAACAATATGCTTATAGTTGGCTGCATCTAGACTGCTGCGTAATTTATCGGCGGCTTTCCAAAGCTTGTCATCTAAGTCATTTAGAAATTTTTGTTCCAATGAATGCATTTTATTTCCTCAATCCAAGATCAACCGCTTTGGTTTTATACTTAATGTTAAACAATGTTGCTAAGTTAGCATATCTACGACCTATTAAAAGTCATGCACTTAACAAAAAAAATAGAGATTAATAAAGTCCTGTCATTTTAACGGGATAACTATAGCTAAAATAGTACTTTGACAACTCCCACGACTAATACTGTCGTAAAAAAAAGAGCAACCTAGAAAGCTGCTCTATTCCAACCAATCGATTAGTTGACGGGTCTGACTGATCGCTGTAACCCTTGCTGAATATCCTGCACAAACCCTTCAGGCGAAGCTTGTTGCTCCACCGTACGGTTTTGTTCTTGTTCAGGGTAGTATTCCTCCAGCACATCGAACCCTTCCTCTATATCCGTTTCAAACCGTGCATTGGCAAAACCCTTCCTTGCGGTAAAGTCTAAAGCCTCCTGATAAAACCCTGCCTGCTTACTCTGCTCATCAATCTGCTTCGCCTGAATAATCGCTTCATTTAAACTGATCCCGTCCCTTAAAGTTAAATCCACGTAATACACGGGCTGACGATAACTCTGTGTCGTACTCTTGCCCCGCAATATCAATTGCAATGGGAGGCATGACAACAAGCCTCCCGAAGCTGCGTGGTAATAACTCAGCCGTGCAGCCAAAGTCCGAATACTGTTAAAGCCCGTGGTTCTAAAGATGAAGGTTCCAAATTCATCCGACTCATCCAAGTTCACATGCAAACGCCCATAGGGCTTGCAGTTCCCTCCTTGAGCCAATGGACACAAATCAGGGGATGGACAGGGAAGTTGCTCCACGCCTTGATTGGTTAAACGCTGGCAGGTTTCTCCATTACCGACACAGATAGGTCTTCCAGTCTGTCGATCAAACAAGCTATATTCTGCACGTAAATTGAGTTCAGGATCATTAAATATCATCCGTACAGGAATTGAGCGGAGTTTCTGATTCGGTACTTTGGCTCGAAGCTGTTCATCCAGTGGATGTTTCACCCATCCTTCTTTGCTTTGGATCTGGGAAGTAATAGTGAACTGATCATCCTTTTCAGGTAGGCGTTTTCCATTCTTTTCTACTACCCGACCAATACTGATACGTCCCAGAGCTGGTGGTGTAATCGCTAAACCTTTTATCATTTTATTTTCCTCAATTTGATTTTTTACAGATCATCCAGCTTTATGTAGATCACCTGATTCAAGAAATATGTATATAGCTCGCTACAAAAGCCGCGACCGTTTACCCTCTATTCCTAGCGAATGGAGGGCGGGGAGCGGTTTTTGCGCATCGCTATTTAAATGGGCTGAAATAGACTTAGTCGGTATAGATGTTGAATCGACGACTGCCCTGCTTTTGAAGTGGATAAAGCTCAATGAGTTCAGGCTGATGCTGAAGCAATGCCTTGGTATTTAGACTGATAGAATCCTTGGCTTTCTTCCAAACTACCGAGCCATTTGCAAAGACTGCCCTTTCCTTGTCTTGCATCATCATCTGGATTTCATGTTTAAGCTGGTCAAAGCGTTCCTGCTGATGCTGAATCTCTTCCTTCATTTTGATGAGCTGGTCGAACATCAAATTGGCATTTTCATTTTGCGAGAGATCCTCTACGGTTAAAGGTACATGCGCTGGATAAAGTTGTTGAATCGCTTTAGCTGCGGATTCACTTGCATCCACGGATGGTGGTGTATCCTTTTCCACGCATTCCCAGAAATATCGTTCTGCTTGAACAATATGCTCAATCACGGATTCTGATCGTGTCACTTTGAAGATCTTGGTTTCATGCCCACAGATCAAGACACAAACATGCGCTGCCTGTTTACCAGTCACCGCCAGTTGATGTTGTACCTGACAAAGCACGTATAAAGGCACACCATCACGCCACAATTTTGCTCCATGCTCACCTGCTGTTTTACATTCCAGTATTTGCACGTCTTCATTGCCCACCACGACATAATCCAAGTTCGCCAACATAAAGGCTTTATCAGGATCAGGATGCTGCAGTACCGCATTGACCCGACGGACTTTATTGTTGGTGTGCATGCTGTAGTATTCTGCGACCAAGGGTTCCAATTGCTTACCCCAATATAAAGGTGCATGCCCTGAGCTTTCATCTTCAATGTTTTGCTGTACACGTCCTGTTTTAATCATCCACATTTCTAGCATCGACATATAAGGATTTATGCCACAGGTGGCTGCGGCATCACTGCTTCCTATACCCTTGCGTCTGACTTCCAGCCATTCAGCTTGAGTCATATTTTTAGTCTCTACGAAGCGTTTTGCGGTAAACAGTTTTGGTCGGTTAGCATGTATATTCAGTGTTGCATTGTTTGGTTGAATTAAAGCTGTGTTCATAACTATTTCCTGTCATTGTTAAATTTGGGGCATAAAAAAAGCCGTGTCCGTAGACACAGCTTTTGAATGAATGAATTAAATCATTTGTAAGGTTAAGCGTTTAAGTATGGTGATATCGCGATGAATCTGCTTAGGCTATCAATAGATCGCTTACAGTTAGGCCAACATACGTAAAGCCTGTTCGAGTCCACGTTGTTTGAGACCTGCGCCTGCACCAAACCATGCCGAATCGAGGCGGTGATCAGTACTCATCGCACGACGTTCATGATCCACAAATTCTGTGATGGAACACAGTAAGCCATAAGTAGTGCCTTTGGCGGATGACAGGTCAGCACCACGTCCTTGCCCATTAAACATCTCTAAAGCTTTATTCATGGCACGACCATTCGATTCAGGCTTTTTCTCCTGAGCTTGCTGCGCGACATTACGATAGAACTGAATAATGTTTTCTTCAGGATCGGAAATTGATATGGTGCTATTATTAAAGACGGCATCAAAGTAAGCCTTGGCTTCCTGTTGACTCACCTTACGCTGTGTGAGCTGTTTCATTTCATACATGTGCTCATCCCATGCACGAACTGAAATACCCAATTGCTGTTTCACTTTCTCTGCATCAAACTTGGTACTGTGCGGTACTTTAACCACACCTGCACTGCTGTTCTGACCTTTCAGAGCAATCGCTAAAGTATTGTTACACACCACACGAATACTGGTGAATTGTGCCGTAGTTGCTAAGGTGCCATCACAAGCTGTGGCTAAGAGAATATAGCCATTACTGACATCTTTGCCTTTTAAAGCAGAAGTTTGTCCAGTTTTGGCTAATGCCCAGAATTTCTTCCCGCCTTTGAGTACCCCAGCAGTTTCTAGTTCAAAGCCTGATTGCTCGGTCAGATCACGATAAAACTCCAAGATCTGTTTGGGTTGTACTTCCTGATAACGTTGACTGACCACAGACAATGGTGCATGGGTGTCCGAGCGATATAAAACGCGTTGTTCTTCATAGGGCATAATGATGCTTTGACCACGATCATTTTTAGCCATATAGCTGACATCTGAAGATTCAATACGCCAGTCCATACCTGCCTGCTGTGCCCAAACTTCAATCGGTTGGTTTTGGGTGAGCTGGTTGCCTAAGCCATGCCAAGGAGTTTCACCGACATAGGCCATTTGTTCAAGTTGATGTGCCATTTTGATTATTCCGTAAATAAAAGTGAAAGATGTAAAGATGCAGAAATGTGCTGTAAGGGTTTAAACAATCCATCTATTCAAAGATGTAACCGTGTAAAGTTAGAGATGCGATTACGGCACCCATGCAAACGCTTGTTGGCAATCCAGACAGAGATACTG
>NZ_DKIK01000112.1:10906-12838 GCF_002454215.1 Acinetobacter sp. UBA6720 | reverse complement strand
GATGTCGCCGGACATTACAGCCAAACGAATCCTGTCTTTACACTATAAAGCGATACGACAAGCGCTATATTTGCCTTATGGGGTCGAGTTTAGAGTGCATTTGCGTAGTATGTTGGATCGGATAGGTGTGTTGAATACCAAGTTGGTACAGTCTGATGTACTGAAGCAAAAAATCAATTTGGCGTTGATTGAGTCCAGTGCAGTGATTGATTTGACCCGAGTACAAGAATTAATGGATCAGTTATCAGGCTATACAACCCTTACTAGACATTTACAAAAATTACAAAGCCAAATAGATGTATTTTTTCAGGCCAAGGAGCGACATACGGCTGACTCAAAGTGTAGGCAAGACATTTTAGATCAAATTCAGGATATTCAAGCCGAATTGGTACAGATTGATGATTTGAGCATTGCACGTCGTTTGCAGGTTTCTCTAAATAATATTCAAAGTAGTTTGTGTCATGCGACATGGGATGAAATGCCCCAAGTCGGTTTGTTGGGAGCATAACGATGGGTGAACTCAATATCTATGGCGTATATGTCCCTGTTTTGGTCGTTCAGGCACTTTTGGCCTACATCGGTTTAAGGCTACTCATGCGGGTGACTGACCCTTGGGTTGATAAAGGTTGGATTTTTTTACCCAGTATTTTTTATTTATGTCTATATATCACGCTGCTAGGCATAGTCCATTGGGGTTTTATCGTGCGCTTTTCTTAAGCACACATTTGATTGAAATGAATGAGGTAAAATGAACATGGCATCCTTTGATTGGCGTAAAGTCAGCCGACCCTTAACTTTAGTTATCATCGTGGTTGTTGCGATTTTGGTAATCGTTCATCTTTGGCACTACTACAATGCTGAGCCGTGGACACGTGATGGGCGGATTCGAGGTGATGTGATTCAAGTCTCTTCAGATGTTTCAGGCTTAGTCACTGAGGTTTTGGTGCGTGACAATCAAACGGTAAGAAAAGGGCAAGTGCTGTTTAAAATTGACATAGCACGTCAAGCTTTGGATGTCGAACAAGCCAAATCAGACTTAGCTAAAGCCAAAGCCAGTTTGGCTTCTGCTGAAGCAGAATTGTTTCAAAGCAAAGCCAACTGGGTCAAGTCACAGGCCAATAGCCTTTTGGCTGATAAAAATGCAGATCGCTATGCTAATTTGATGGAGGGTGCGATTTCAAAACAAGAACAAGATCAGATGTTTGCTGTACGAGATCAATCACATGCCGAACAGGAGCAAATGCAAGCCGCAATTCAGCAAGCCAAAGCCAATATTGCCCAGCAGCAGGCACTCATTGACGTTGCAACCAGTAATTTACATTTGGCGGAATTAAACTTGAACCGTTCCGAAGTAGTAGCACCTGCCGATGGCACATTGTCTAACTTTGAGATGAAAGCAGGCAACTATGTCAAAGTGGGTCAAGCGGTAGCGGCGTTGTTGGATCGTTCACAACTTTATGTGGTGGGCTATTTTGAAGAAACCAAGTTAAATAAAATTTATCTCGGTGCTCCCGCAACCATTCAGTTGATGGGTGATTCGGGAAGTTTAAAAGGTCATGTGCAGGGCATTGCCTCAGGCATTGAAGATCGTGAACGAACATCCAGTACAGGTCTACTGGCAAATGTAAATCCAACTTTTAGTTGGGTGCGTTTAGCGCAACGCGTTCCTGTAAAAATTGCATTAGATGAAATTCCAAAGAATGAATTGGCATTTGTTGCGGGGCGAACTGTGACAGTACATATTATCGAGAAGAGCCACTAAATTGGTCTTTCTTCATCTCTTAAAAAAGCATCCTTATTGGATGCTTTTTTAAGATGATTCGCTATGTTTCGATAGACTTTGAACTAAGGAGTAAGTCCTTTGGGTTCACGATACCAACTTTCAATAAATAATGCAGCGGCAAGGCTATCTGCAGAGAGATTTTTCCCTCT
>NZ_DKIK01000112.1:0-10803 GCF_002454215.1 Acinetobacter sp. UBA6720 | reverse complement strand
TCATCCACCATCCACGTTTCAATATTGGTCTGATGACGTAAACGACGCGCAAATTTACGCGCGCGGGCCGAGAGTTCTGACTCACTATCATCCATATTCAGCGGTAAACCGACTAAAAATAGATTAGGTTGATATTGCTTGATAATTTTATGCAAATCATCCCAATTGGGAATGCCATCTCTCATGGTAAACAACGCCAAAGGTGTGGCACTTTCAATCAATGCTTGACCGACAGCCATGCCCATTTTTTGTGTACCAAAGTCAAATGCCATAATCATTTGGGGTGTGTTTAAATCAGGCATGTCCAATCTCAGATGACAACCAGGTTCTGTCGAGCCCCAACTTTTTGTAGGCAGCATCCCAACGGTCGTTATAAGGAATATTAAAAATCAAATCCATATCAGCATCACAGACCAACCAATCACCACGAGCGAGTTCATCTTCCAATTGGTTTTTGGTCCAGCTGGCATAACCCAAAGCAATTTGATAACGACCCACACCTTCGTTATGGGCAATGGCATCTAGAATATCTTTAGAGGTAGTGATACAGATGTTTTCTCCCACCGCAATAGATGAGTGCCATGTTGGTTGGCCAGTATGTAAGACAAAGCCTGCTTCAGGACGTAAAGGGCCACCTTGGAGTACATCATGAGGGCGGACATGATCTGCTTCAATTTCAAGATCATTGAGCAATTCCTTAACAGAAAGTCCTGAAGGTCGGTTGATGATGATGCCTTGAGCACCTTCTTCATCGTGTCGAGCCAAATAAATCACCGTATTGGCAAAAAAATCATCTGCCATATCGGGCGGGGCAATGAGACAGCGATGCGTCAGATATTGTTTGCTCACCTAAAGGCTTCTCCTTGAAATTGAAATGCTTCTAGTAAATGTTCCTAATTACCACGTTACTAGACTAATGCCTATTCTCCAAATCTTTTTTTGTGATCCAATCTACATATTCTAAGCAGACTGGAACTTTAGCTGGCGTAATTGCTTGGCATGTTGCAGTGTGGTGTCGTTGATTTCAACCCCCCCTGTCATGCGTGCGAGCTCATTGATTCGCTCATCTTCTTCTAAACTTAAAATGGTACTGCTGGCAGGATCAGTTTGGCGCTTTTTCACCAATAGATGTTGGTCGGATTGTGCTGCGACTTGGGCTTGGTGGGTAATACATAAAATTTGCACGTGTGAGCCTAAGTCGGCCAATAGGCGTCCCACAATTTCCGCCGTGCCACCACTGATCCCGACATCAATTTCATCAAACACCAAAACTTCTGCTTCAGTTTTTTCAGCATTCATCACTTGCATGACCAAGGCAATACGTGAGAGTTCACCGCCTGATGCTACTTTGGCTAAGGGCTGAGGTGGGATACCTTTATTGGCTGTAAATAATAGTTGGATAAAGCTGAGTCCCTCACTTGAAGCCTGTTCCAAAGGTTCAAACTTAAACTCAAAATGAGCTTCAGGTAGGGCCAGTTGTTTCACTTGTTCGGTTAAATGTTTGGCCAGTGGTGCGGCTGCATCTTGGCGAATTTGATCCAGATGGTGTGCTTTATCTAAAAAGTATTGATGCGAGCGCTCGACTTGTTCTGCCAGTGTTTCAGGGTCTTCTAATAAGTGAAGTTGTTCTAATTCGACTTGCCATTGTTCATATTCTTGCTTGAGCAATTCAGGCTGCGTGCGATATTTACGTGCAAAACGGTGGAACATTTCAAGCTGTGTATTGAGCTCTTCCATGCGTTCAGGGTCGTAGCTTTGACGGTCAATAAACTGACGTAGGTTGGCTGTGGCATCTTCAAGTTCACTTTGCGCATTCAGCAAAGAGGTGTGAATCTCAGCCAATTGCTCACTACGGCCTGCATGCGACTCTAAACGACGAAGAATACTGGAAACTTCTTGATTAATGTTCTGCTCTGCATCATCTAATGCATTTAAGGCATAACTGCTGTCTTGCATGATGTTTTCATGATGTGAAAGACGGTCAAACTCTTGTTCAATCTCCTTGTAGTCGATTTGAACCACATCTTCGAGTTCTTCAAGTTGTAGGTTTAGCGTGTCGATACGCTGTTTTCGTGTGGCTTGGGCATCCAATGCTGCTTGGTGCTGACGGATGTCTTTTTGCCAAGTACTATAAGCTTCACGTACAGCCTGCGCTTCAGGGTAGAAGTTGTGATACAGGTCTAACCAGCGCTTTGGATAAGGTGGCTCTAACAGCTGTTGCTGACTGTGTTGACTGTAGAGTTGTACCAACAAACGGCCAATTTCTTTTAATTCAGCTAAGCTACTCGGACGGCCATTAATCCATGCTTTGCTTCGTCCTGTAGCAAAGATCACACGTCTTAAATGAATTTCGCCTGACTCATCATCGAGTTCATGTGACTTTAACCATGTTGCTTCAGGACTGTGCTCTTGATAACTAAAAATAGCGGTCACATCGGCTTTGTCTGAACCAAAACGAACATAGTTAGTGTCGGTGCGTTCACCTAGACATGCTGACAGTGCATCAAGTAATAAAGATTTACCTGCACCTGTTTCACCCGTTAAGACATTAAAGCCTTGATCAATATCAAGGGCTAAGTGATCAGCTAAAGCAAAGTTAATTAAAGTTAAATGTGTCAGCATAAACGCATCCGAGCTGCGAAAAGTTTTAGTTTAAGATAGTCAAGTTTTATTCAGCCGACAAGACGGCAGTGCTATTGGTTTTCGTTAAAACTGGACTATTTTAGCTTGAATCCCAAAGACGACCTAATAGATTTTTAAATCACGTCGTGAATCTAAAATTGGTAGCAAAGTTGTCCTTGGTTTCTAGATATATTCAAAATGACTATTTTAGAAGGCTTAGACAGGCAAAAATTAAGCCAAAGTGTAGAGAGAAGAGGTGCAATTGTACAATGGTCGGGCTTTAACAAAATATTGATTGAATGGAATAAAACATGGATTGATTAGTTAATCGCACATCTTTAAACTAGCACATCAATATGATTATAAATGCGCATTATCTGGAGTGTATGCATGTCAACTCAGTTCGATCATGTCTCTGTCATTAAAAAATCCAATGTTTATTTTGGCGGGTTATGCATTAGCCATACTGTACAGTTTGAAGATGGTACCAAAAAAACGTTAGGTGTCATTCTACCGACAGAGCAAGCATTGACGTTCGAAACACATGTGCCAGAGCGTATGGAAATTATTTCAGGCGAATGTCGTGTGCAGATTGCAGACAGTGAAGAGAGCGAATTGTTCCGTGCGGGACAGTCTTTTTACGTGCCTGGCAATAGCCGTTTCAAAATTGAAACTGACGAAGTTTTGGACTACGTGTGTCATTTAGAAGGCTAAGCTTTCAGACGATACTCACTAAGTAATTTTAAGCAAAATCAGTTAAACTAGATATTGCACAGCAATCCTGTAAAGTCAGCTTTACAGGATTTTTATTTTGGCACATCGTGTCGATGGTGATTTATCTTTTAGAGGTCCTACATGGCTAAACCTGAATATTTTTATGGCGTTCATTCGGTGGAGTCATTGTTGGAGCTTGAGCCTGAACGTGTGCTCACACTTTTTACCTTAAAAGGGCGTGATGACCAGCGTTTAAAGCGTGTGCTTGAACTGGCTGAACCTTTTGGGATTAGTGTGCAACAAACTGGACGTGATCGCTTGGAAAAAATGGCTGGCTTGCCGTTCCACCAAGGAGTTGTGGCTGCGGTCCGTCCTAATCCAGTTTTCAATGAAAAAGATCTAGAAGCTTTACTTAAACAGTCGCCAAATTGTTTATTGCTGGGTTTAGACCAAGTCACCGATCCGCATAACCTCGGTGCATGTATCCGTACTGCTGCTGCAATGGGCGTTGAAGCTGTGATTGTGCCTCGTGATCGTTCTGCAAGTTTGACCCCGACTGCGCGCAAAGTTGCGGCAGGTGGTGCTGAAAAAGTTAAATTTATTCAAGTGACTAATCTAGCTCGGACGTTAGCGCAAATTAAGGAAGAATTTAATGTGCGTGTGGTTGGTACCATGTTGGATGAAAAAGCCTTGCCGCTACAACAGTTCGATTTTACGGGCACTGCTGTATGTGTGGTGATGGGTGCTGAAGATACAGGCCTGCGTCCAATTACCCAGTCTCAATGTGATCAAACAGTATATATCCCGATGGCAGGCAACTTGCAAAGTCTGAATGTCAGTGTAGCAACGGGTATGGCTTTGTATGAAGCATGTCGTCAACGTAATGTCTAAAATTTTTTAATTTCCGATTCAATTTAAATCCAATGATGACCCCTCAAAAACAAGGCTATGTATTTATTGCCATCACCATGTGTATTTGGGGGGGATTTACCTTAACGGCTCGGCTCAGTGCTAATTGGGGCATTGGGGCGTGGGATATTACCGCCTTACGTTTTCTCTTGGCATTTTGCATCTTAATGCCGATCTTGATCTATAAAAAGGATACCGCCTTTTTGTGGAAGAAAGAGCCTTTTATTTTGGCGATGATTGGTGGGGTATGTTATTGCATCACCGCTTATAGTGCCTTTCATTATGTGCCTGCGGCACATGCTGCGATCTTTCTCAATGGCTGCATTCCACTTTGCACGGCTGTCGCGGCTTATCTTTTATTTCGGCAGCCCTTTGACCGGCATACTTGGCTTAGCCTCAGTATAATGTTGCTTGCACTGACGGTCATGAGCGGGTTGATGTATCAAGAAACAGGTATCGCTTTTAGTTTAGGGGATGGTTTATTTTTCCTCAGTGCTGTGCTTTGGGGAACATTTACTGTCTTGCTTCGGCAATGGAAATTATCTGCGTGGCATTCCATGGCAGGTGTTGCGGTTTGGGCTGCGATTGTATTTGTACCAATTTATGTTTTGTTTTTGCCCAAAACCCTCGCACATGTGCAACCTGTGCAATTGATTGCTCAGGTCATATTTCATGGCATATTTGTGGTGATTGTAGCGACTCTTACTTATGTGGAGGCTATTAAACGTTTGGGGGCATTTAAAACAGGCAGTATTGTCACCTTAGCACCATTTATTGCTGCAATAATTGCAGTTCCTCTGCTCAATGAGCCGCTGAGTGTTGCCATTTTATGTGGGCTTGTAGGGATGGGGATTGGTGCCTTGCAGCCTTGGCGCTGGATACGTAAGGACAGTTTGAAAGCCCAACTCGTGCAACAAAAAAAGCAGTCATAATCGACTGCTTTTTTTAGGCTTCTGAACGAGCTAAATACTTTAAATGCAAAGGTCTGAGCTGTGCGTATAAGTGCTCCAAATGTCCATCATTTATCACAATATCATTGGCTAAAGCCTGTTTTTGCTCGCGTGGCATTTGAGCTTGAATGATGGCCTGAATCTGCTCAATATTTTGATGGTCACGTTGAGAAGCACGCAAAATTTGTAGATCTATAGAAGCATCAATCAACAGGGTGTGTTGGGTTAGTTCATGTTGATTGGTCTCAAACAGTAGCGGTGAAACCAAAATCACATAAGGGCTAGTCGCATCTTGCAATTGTTGTCTGATGGACTGGCGAATAGCAGGGTGGGTGATATTTTCCAATTGCGTGCGGGCAGCTGGGTCTTGGAAAATGTGTTCGCGCAAAGCGCGGCGATTCAGTTCGCCGTTGTCTAGGAGCACCCAATCTCCAAACTGGGCTTGAATTTGTTGCAGTGCGGGCTGACCTACAGCCACAATTTCTCGAGCAACCACATCTGCATCAACCACGTGAATGCCTTGTTGTTCAAACCAGTGACTTGCGGCAGATTTCCCGCTACCGATTCCGCCTGTCAGACCTAAAATAAATGCCATAGGTTTTATTAATTGCCTAAATAAATTTTCATAATTTGCTCGCCCCAAAGAAAAGCAATCCAACCTGCAATAGCAATATATGGACCAAAAGCAAAAGGTTGATTTTCTTTTCGAATTTTGAGCAAGATGATGCCGATGATTGCACCAACAAAAGATGAAAGTAGCACAATCAGTGGCAGTAACAACGGCCCCATCCAGGCACCTAAGGCAGCAAGTAACTTAAAGTCGCCATAGCCCATGCCTTCCTTGCCAGTGATAAGCTTAAATAGATAATAGACGACCCATAAGCACAAGAAGCCAATGATATAACCCCAAATGGCAGCGGTGGGAGAGGTATAAATAGCATAACTATTTATTGCTAAACCAAGTGCTGCAAGCGTGAGAGTATAGCGATCTGGCAGGAGCTGCGTATCAAAATCAATAAAGGTTAAAGCGATGAGAATGTAGGTTAAGACTAGGCCAAAAAGCATTTGGATGGTTGGACCAAAGACCGCCACTACAATCAATGCACACATGGCTGTGAGCAGTTCAATAGCAGGATAACGGATGCTAATTGGGTTATGGCAGGTGCCACACTTTCCACGCAGTACTAACCAACTAACCACAGGGATATTTTGATACCAGTGTATGGCACTGTTGCATTTGGGGCAGGTGGATGCTGGTTTGCTTAAGGTGAGCTTCGTTTCATCAATGATGGGTTGCTCAGGATGAAGTAACAGTTGACAATCAGTACGCCATTCTTGCTCCATCATTTTTGGGGTGCGGTAGATCACCACATTCAGGAAACTGCCGATACACAAACTAAAAACTCCAACCACGAAATAAAGTGCAGTTGGAGTGTTGATCAGAGAGGAAATTATTTCTTGCATTAAACCACAGAACCCATTTGGAAGATTGGTAGATACATGGCAATCACGAGACCGCCCACAAGTACACCCAAGACCGCCATGATCAAAGGTTCCATCATTGCAGTTAAGCCATCCACTGCATTGTCCACTTCGTTTTCATAGTGAGTGGCAACTTTATCTAGCATGGCATCAAGCGCACCAGATTCTTCACCAATGGCAACCATTTGTACTGCCATGGAAGGGAATTTATTGGTCGCACGCATGGCAAATTGAAGTTGTTGACCGGTTGCTACATCCTCGCGGATTCTCATCACAGCTTCTTCATACACCACATTGTTGGTTGCCCCAGCTGTAGACTCAAGTGCATCAATTAAAGGAACACCAGCGGCAAAGGTTGTGGAAAGAGTCCGGCTATAACGAGCAATAATTGCCTTATAAACCAAATCACCGAAAATTGGGGCTTTCAGCGCAGCTTTATCCAGCATGTCACGAAACTTTTTACTGCGCTTTTTGGTCTCGAGTAAAGCTGTAATTAAGATACCAATTACAATAATCAAGATAAACCAATATTTTTGCATCCATTCAGACATGTTGACGACCATTTGAGTAAATGCTGGTAATTCTGCGCCAAAGGAGGTAAAGAGTTCTTGGAAAACGGGGACGACTTTGACCATCAAAATAATCGTCACAATCACTGCAACCACAACCACTGTTGCGGGATATTTCATGGCTTTTTTAATTTTTTGTTTGAGTAACTCACTTTTTTCTTTATAAACCGCTACACGATCTAGCATCGTTTCAAGTGCACCTGATTGTTCACCTGATTCGACCAGCGAACAGAATAAATTGTCAAAATATTGAGGGTATTTTCTGAGTGCGCCAGCAAAGGTATTACCGCCTTCAACTTCACCCTTAATACCGAGGACGACTTCACGCATTGCTGGATTTTCTAAGCCTTCAGCCACGATTTCAAACCCTTGAACCAGTGGTACACCAGCTTTCATCATCGTTGCGAGCTGACGGGTGAAAATCGTGATGTCCAGCGTCGTCACTTTTTTCTTAAATACGCCTTCAAGAATATTCTTTTTCTTTTCACGAATACTTTTAATGGTAATGCCTTGTTTACGCAAAGTGACTTTGGCGAGGGCAAGATTACGTGCAGGCAACTCCCCTTTAATTTTTGCCCCTTTACGGTCTATCCCTTCATAATTGAAGGTTGGCATCATCTGTGCTTTCTTGACAGCCATGCGTTTATCCTTATTCTTTCAATATTTCAATTATTCGCTGGTTACACGATTCACTTCTTGTAAGGAAGTGACCCCCTGCATAACCTTGAGTAAACCTGAACGACGTAAATTGTTAAATCCTAATTTTGCTGAAGCTTCTGCAATCTGTAAGGCATTGCCGTCTTCCATAATAATTTTTGAAATTTCTGATGTAACTTTCATGACTTCATAAATGCCGACACGACCTTTATAGCCTTCACGACATTCAGCACATCCTACAGGCTGATAAAGTTTGAAGTCTGGATTTTTAATATCTTCTGCGGTAAAGCCCATTTCGAGTAAACTTTGTTCAGGAATGTCAGCAGGTGTTTTACATTGTTTACATAAACGACGTGCTAAACGCTGAGCGATTACGAGGTTGACTGAAGTGGCAATATTAAATGATGGCACCCCCATGTTGCGTAATCGTGTCAGGGTTTCAGGGGCACTGTTAGTATGTAGTGTCGACATCACCATATGACCTGTCTGCGCAGCTTTAATGGCAATTTCTGCTGTTTCAAGATCACGGATCTCACCGACCATTACAATGTCTGGATCCTGACGCAGAAAAGACTTGAGTGCGGCTGAGAAAGTGAGGCCGACTTTATTATTCACATTGACCTGATTAATGCCTTCTAAGTTAATCTCAACTGGGTCTTCGGCAGTTGAAATATTCGTATCTTCTTTATTTAAAATATTCAAACCCGTATATAAAGATACCGTTTTACCTGAACCTGTTGGACCTGTAATCAGTAGCATGCCTTGTGGTTTGTCCAAAGCTTGCATAAAGAGTTCTTTTTGATCAGGTTCATAGCCTAATGCATCAATCCCTAACATAGCGCTCGATGGATCAAGAATACGCAGTACCAGCTTCTCACCAAATAAAGTCGGCAGAGAGTTGACACGGAAATCAATCGCTTTGCTTTTTGATAGCTTTAATTTAATACGCCCATCTTGAGGAACACGTTTTTCGGAAATGTCCATTTGAGACATGACTTTCAAGCGAGAGGCAAGACGTGTTGCGAGCTGTAGTGGTGGGCTGGCAATATGACGAAGTACACCATCGACACGATAACGAACGCGATACGATTTTTCATAAGGCTCAAAGTGTAAGTCTGAGGCGCCCATACGAATTGCATCAATTAATAGTTTATTGATGTATTTTACAATCGGTGCTTCATCACCTTGCGGGGAGTCATCCTCCTCATCATTCGGCTTTTCAAAATCTTGTTCTAGATCTAAATCAATATCATCATCAGCAAATTCAAAACTATCTGTTTGAGTAAAGTTTTGCTCAATAAATTTTTCCAGTTGAGGATGCTCAACAATAATTGCTTCAATGTTCATTTTAGAGTTGAAGCGAATCGCATCCATGGCATCCATATTGGTCGGATTGCTGGTTGCGAGATAAAGAATATTACCTCGGCGGAAGATAGGTAGAATACGATGTTTAGTGATGAGCTTAATATCAACAACATCTCGTAGAATTTGTGCTGAGTCATAGACACTTAGGTCAAAAACTGGCTCACCAAACTCCAAAGAAATAGTTTCTGCGATAATTTTTGGAGAGAGTTTATAATTTTCGATCAGATAAGGAACAATATCTTGTTGAGCCTTTTTGGCAGCAAGCATCGCCTGCTGCATATTTTCAGCAGTCATGCGTCCGTCTTCGACTAAGCGTCGAATAAAGCCTGTGAATTTAGGCAAACCATTTGATACTGACATTCCCCAAGTCCTTAACTTCTCAATTGTTTATAATTGGTATCGTAAAATTATACTTTTGTTGCACAAAAATACCATATCTGAAAGTGTTGTCACCACCTTAATATCGATTAAAAGCATGAACTGGTCGTAATAGCAGGCGGTTTTTTTTACAAAATGCTCTTTGTTTTGATCGGTGTAGTTTCCATCAAAGAATAAATTCTGGAAGAAAACTATCTTTGAAAAATAAATAACGTGTAGAATGAGGCCGTTTTAATGAACTGTTTTGAATAGGGTGCTGTATGTCGGGTTCGACGATTAAGCCATGGGTTGTCGGCAATTGGAAGATGAACCCAATGCAGGCAGATGCCAAGCAATTGCTTCAAGAATTTAAACAGCTCTTGCAAGAGAAAGAAATAGCACAAGAAAAATGTAATATTGGCGTTGCACCTGTTGCAATCGCACTGGGCACAACACAAGTTGAGCTTGCGAAAGCTGTACGCCCAGTTTTTACTGTAGCTCAAGATGTTTCACGTTTTGCCCATACTGGTGCATATACTGGTGAGGTGAGTGCAGAGCTGCTGAAAGATAGCCAAATCGAATATGTTTTGGTGGGGCATTCGGAGCGCCGTGAATATTTTGCGGAAACCTCTGCTGTTTTAAATGCCAAAGCACAAAATGCATTAAATGCTGGTTTGACTGTCATTTACTGTGTAGGTGAAAGTCTAGAACAACGTGAATCGGGTCAGGCTGAAATTATTGTTTTACAACAAATTTGTGACTTGGCTAGTGTGGTGGTGGCGGAACAGTGGCAAAATATTGTGATTGCTTATGAGCCGATTTGGGCGATTGGCACAGGCAAAACTGCATCGCCAGAAGATGCACAGGCCATGCATGCAAAAATCCGTGAAGGTTTAACCCAAATTACCTCGTATGGCGCAAGCATGGCCATTTTATATGGTGGTAGTGTTAAAGCTGAAAATGCAGTAGAGTTAGCGGCTTGTCCAGATATCAATGGTGCGCTCGTCGGTGGGGCATCTTTAAATGCAACGTCTTTTTATAAAATTGCCGAAGCATTTGCAAATACAAAATAATTAGGAGTTCAGCATGCAAACTTTTGTGCTGGTAGTACATATTATCTTAGCTGTGTTGATGATCGTGCTGATTTTAGTCCAGCATGGTAAAGGTGCAGATGCTGG
>NZ_DKIK01000169.1:4373-8313 GCF_002454215.1 Acinetobacter sp. UBA6720 | reverse complement strand
GAATAATCGGATACAACGGATGGGCAACCTCTAAAGGATTCAGCTCAGCCTGTATAAATTCTTTTAAGGCTTGGAAGACGCGCCATTTAATAATCAATCGCGGAATATTGGCTTTACGAACTTCATCTTTTTGATCGAGCAAAACCCACTGATAAGCCGACCACTGAAAGCCACGGATACGATGATGAAACTGTGTGTTGGCACTGATGCCCTGCTGTTCCGCCAACTTTTGCGTTAGCCACGCCTCAACCGCAGGTGAAGGGACAATAAAGTGCTGTGCTTGCAGTACTTGGAAGGCATTTTTGGCCGGTTTAAAGACGGTTTTTTGCATGGCTTGCAACAGAACATCAATACGCTGACTTTGTATTACGTGTATTGCCATGTTTCCCCTCAAATGACCATCTTATGAAAAATCTACAAAAGCACACAGATTATTGACTATACTTCTGGTTCTGTCTATGTCACTTTGATGACATATTTCTATTTAAAATTTGCTTTAAAATAGACACTTTAAGCAAAACTAGAATCAATGTGAATCAGGATATTTTAGGGTTTAAAAGATGAAATTAGAGCACATTCCAGAAAAAATTGATCCCGCTTTAAATTTAGAACAAATTCGCGAAGAATGTTTAGAACTGGTTAAAAAACGGGCTTATGTTTCCGCAGGTGCAGCGGTCATTCCTGTTCCTTTTCTCGATGTGGTGATTGATGTCGGGATTTTGTCACAACTAATCCCAGAAATTAATGCCCGCTTTGGCCTAACCCCTGAGCAAGTCAGTGTTTACGACCCAGAAACCAAGCAAATACATTGGTCAGAACTGCGTAAACGTGGCGTGGAATTTTCTGGACTGGTGGTCGCACGTACAGCCGTGAAAAAATCCATCAATAACATGGCAGCCAAATTCATTACCAAACAAGTCACCAAATTCATTCCCCTTGGTGGACAGATGATTGCAGCAAGTTTGGGCTACTTTGTCATGAAAAAAATTGCAGAAACCCATGTCGAGGAATCGTATAAGTTGGCTAAAGGTATTCAACTAAAACAGGCCGTTGAACAAGGTGTTCCTGTTGCAGCGCCAGTGACCCAAATTCCTTTAGGTTAATAATTAGAGCTGAATTATTCTCTATATATAGATGGTCAAATCACCGTCATGCCAGTCCATTAGAAACCTGACTGGCATTTCTTTTTAAACCCTAAATTCTTTCCATACGCGACAATATCATTCGCAACCTGCTCAACCTTGAATAGACCAAATGACCCTCCTCTGGGTCTCTTACTTAATCTGTGGTTTCTCGATCTGCTTTGAGCTGTTTTAAAATTGCCCTTAAAACCTCAATTCGTGCCTGCTGCTTATCATTGGTAGAAATGATATACCAAGGGGCACAGCGCGTATCGGTATGTGCGAACATATCTGCAGCTGCTTTTAAATAGTCATCCCACTTGTCGCGATTGCGCCAATCTTCTTCCGTAATTTTAAAGCGTTTATGCGGAGTACTTTCACGGGCTTTAAAACGCGCCGCTTGCTCATCTTTATCAATCGCCAACCAAAACTTTATCAGCACCGTTTGACTATTCACCAAATTTTTTTCAAAACGATTAATTTCCGCATAGGCCCGTTGCCACTCCACCTCGGTTGCGAAACCCTCGACTCGTTCAACCAGAACACGCCCATACCACGTCCGATCAAAAATGGTAATGTCATCCGACTGCAACTTACTCCAAAAACGCCACAAATATGGACGACGTAACTCATATTTTTCAGGTGCGCCAATGGTATGAATTTCATATTCCCGTGGGTCGAGCTTTTTCACAATGCGCTTAATCGCTCCCCCTTTACCCGCAGCATCCATCCCTTCAAAAGCAATCACCACTTTACGGTCATCACAGCGGATGGCATCAGCCACTTGTTTGGTCAGTTTCTTTAACTCTGCTTTATAGCTGTCCGCCTCCGCGGTCACAGGGGCAAACTGTGTCAAACTTTCTGGTACAGCGGCTTGCTGCCACTTTAATGCCGCCTTTTTCTCGTGTTCTGGACAGTGACATAACGCCGTTAAAATGGCTTGTGCAAAATTGTGATTACGCACATCTTCATCTTCACCATCAATGATTTGCCAGTCGTCAGTGAAGCGCATACGTAGTTTTTGCAAAGTGTCGTATTGTTTTTTATTACGCCAGTCTAACCCATGCAACTTATGCCAATGCACTTCACTCGGGTCCATGTCATCTAGACGTTTTTGCAGAGACTTCCACGACAAATCGAACCAGACTTTTAACACATCTACATTGTTGTTTTTTAAGTCCTGCTCAAAAGCCCGCATATTGCTGATGTATTCGTCAAACAAAGTGTCGTCTAAAGGCTTGGAAGCATGCATGGCCGTAGCCAACAAGTCTCCATACCAGTTACCAAACCACACCATAATTTGTCCCTCAGCAGGTACAAATCGAGTATAAGGCTGCCAAAACGGTTGTTTTAGATTAAACAAATGTGGAGTATCTGCTTTGACATATAAAAACCGTGGATCGACCCATTCACGCAGTTGCTTCACTGCTTCGCCCTTGCCCGCAAGCTCGATTCCACTAACCAGAATCACTAAACTTTTTGCATTACTCTGATCACGGGTATTCATCAACGCATATTGCGCTTCAATTAAATCCAATGAAAGTTGTTCTTCATTCAGCTCTGTGTTGACTGTTATTTCTGTGTTCATAACTCCGCCTTTCTTGTATTTAATCAGATCACTAGACCCCAAAAGATCATGCTATACATGGTTTTCAAAGCTACCTTTTGACTACTTCTACAGCAAACTGACTGCAAATAAATAGTTTTTTTGTCACTTTGTCATAGCGAGTTCGATCATCACACACTAAGATTTAGCTATCTTAAAATAGAACTGAGACAGCAAATGTCCAAACTCGCCGCCCTCGATGAGCTTTTAGAACAGTATTACCAGTTACATTATCATCAAGATTCGGTGCTCTTCCAACGTTTGCAGGATGTACAAAGTTGGCAAAAACAGCGAATGCAGCGCACTCACAACAAAGCTTTCGCAGAAAAGCAAAATCTGTTGATGGCCGAGTATTTTATCAACCGTTTATATGGTGGCCCAGATTTTGATGCTTTGGCGGGACAAATTGCACGTTTAAATCGCTATGCACACAAAGCTGAAAAATTGATTCCTGAAAATGCTATTAAAACAGGCACATCGGGCGTTGAATTGGCGATTTTGGCCGTACGACTGGACGAACAAGTGGCGATACAGCTCCTCAAGGAACATCATCCTAACGAGCCTTTAACCGACGACTTAATGCGCCAAGCCTATTTAAAACTGGAACAAGGCGAAGATCGTCTCAAACAATTGTATTTACTCGACCAACTCGGTAAAAACCTCGATAAATACATGCGCTCTTTTATGGTCTATACCGCTTTTAAGATGTGCAAAGGCACCGCCAATAAATACAACTTCAATATCATGTATGATTTTATGCAAGATGGCTTTTTGGCCATGAAACCGCTAAAGTCGGCGGAGAAATTTGTGAAAGACTTTACTGCGGTGGAACGTCAAATTATTGACAAAGTACATTCGGGTCATCTATACCCATTTCAGTAAATTTCAGATTATTCCTTGATAAAAATAAGGCAGTGGCTGCATAGCTCTGCTGTTTTTCTGTATATTATTCAGCACAATTGCATGATGGTTACTGTACAACGTCTTAGAATCTGTCATCATGCATGCACTGCAACATTTACCCTATTGCTATGTTAGGAGTGACTCCCATGTCGAATGAAAATCAAACGCCTACCGCTAATCCAGAGTCGGCACAAAACACAGACAAAGTGAGTCCATTTTTAACTGAACCATTACCCCAAGGCACAGCACAAGGTCAGCAAAAATCATTACAACAACAGTTGACTGATACCCCAGTGACGGGTTCTGTACC
>NZ_DKIK01000169.1:0-4276 GCF_002454215.1 Acinetobacter sp. UBA6720 | reverse complement strand
AACGTCGGTAGTACCACACACTTTGGTTACCAAACGGTCAGCAGTGAAGACAAAGCTCAAAAAGTGGCTGAAGTTTTCCACTCGGTTGCGAGCAAATACGACATTATGAATGACTTAATGTCGTTTGGTATTCACCGTCTGTGGAAACGCTTTGCGATCAATATGTCTGGGGTACGTCGTGGTCAACGCGTGCTAGATATTGCTGGCGGGACAGGTGACTTGGCTAAAGTATTTAGTCGTGAAGTCGGCCCTACTGGTCATGTGGTACTTTCAGACATTAACGAATCTATGTTGAATGTTGGCCGTGACCGCCTGATTGATGCTGGCTGTACCAATGTTGATTTCGTATTAGCCAATGCTGAAACCCTAGAGCCATTTGAAGACAACAGCTTCGACCTACTCACCATCTCATTTGGTCTACGTAATGTGACCGATAAAGATGCGGCACTTGCTGCGATGTATCGCGTGCTTAAGCCAGGTGGTCGTTTATTGGTCTTAGAGTTTTCTAAACCTGTATTTGAGCCATTTTCAAAACTGTACGACCTATACTCGTTCACCGCACTGCCGATCATGGGCAAAATCATTGCCAATGACTCAGAAAGCTATAAATATTTAGCCGAGTCGATTCGTATGCACCCAGACCAACGCACGCTCAAAGGCATGATGGAAAATGCAGGCTTCCAAAACTGTGACTATCACAACCTGACAGGTGGTATTGTTGCTGTACACCGTGGTTTTAAACTTTAAAATTAAACGTTTAAGGGCAAATTATGTGGTCGATTCTGGCACTCGGTGCAGTTGAACGATTAATTCATCATGTGATTAATTTGGATGCGATCACTCGCATCCAGCTCAATGAACTACAAGGCAAGATGTTACGTGTGGTGATCGCATCCCCGCAACTGTCTGTAGATGTGTTCTTTGACCACACTAAAGTGCGCTTAGAACCTACCGTTACGGGGCATAGTGAAACAGCATCCATTTTTGAACAACGCCCTTTTGATCAAGCTCAGTCTCACACCCCAGCAACCGCGACTTTAACGGTGGCCAATGTGGTTGAGCTATTCAAGCTTTTACTGGCGGATGATGTTGGCAATATCCCGCTCCAAGGCGATTATCACCTTCTGCAAGATATTCAACGGATTATGCAACAAGCTGAGCCAGACTTGGCTGCGCATCTAAGCCCGTGGCTTGGCCCAAGTTTGGCGCATGAACTGGCCAAAAT
This sequence comes from Acinetobacter sp. UBA6720, assembly GCF_002454215.1. Taxonomy (NCBI): domain Bacteria; kingdom Pseudomonadati; phylum Pseudomonadota; class Gammaproteobacteria; order Moraxellales; family Moraxellaceae; genus Acinetobacter; species Acinetobacter sp. UBA6720. The sequence continues at coordinate 3,051 of NZ_DKIK01000169.1, read as the reverse complement.
CCAACTGGCACCGAAGCACATCAAACAAACCTTACAAAGTCATTTGTTTTTTGCTGAAGATGCCTTAAAAGAAGACAGTGGTCTATTTGCCCCGCGTTGGCAAATGGATGATCTACACCAAGACACCCGTATTCTGAATCAAAACTTAGATCGTGCCGAAGCCAAAATTCAACAGCTTCAAGCACAGATTGACACTCAAGACTCAACTCAAAACTAGGTATTTGCATATATGATTCCGCACGTTTCACGTTTACTCGAACTTTGGCGCATTGCCGCGCACTATAGACTCGACACGTTGTTTCCTGCGGAAGAATTGCCTGAAAAAGCACGTCATGCACTAGGGCTAATTCGCATGCATCCAGCGGCATGGTCCAGCCGTGAACGCAAAAACCCATTGAAGCTGAAACTGGCTTTAGAGGAAATGGGACCACTGGCGATTAAAATGGGACAACTCCTGTCTACTCGTCGTGACCTGATTCCACCTGAAGTGCTACAACAACTGGTTTTACTCCAAGACCGTGTCAAACCGTTTGGTTCTGATGTGGCGAAAATGCGTATTCAAGAATCACTGAAAGCCGATGTAAATACGTTGTTTGCACGCTTCGACGAACAGCCATTGGCAGCCGCCTCGATTGCTCAAGTCCATACGGCCGCTTTACATGATGGGCGCGAAGTGGTGGTGAAAGTCACCCGTCCCGATATTCGTAGTCAAATTTTACATGACTTTGAAATTTTAGAATGGCTGGGCAATTTCCTGGAAAAACGCCTAGAAGCCGCGCGTGCACTGCACTTATCTGAAATTATTCAGGACTATCGTCAAGTCATTTTAAATGAACTGGATTTGACCTTAGAAGCCGACAATACCCGTCGTATGCGCCATTACTTTACAGGCTCAAGCATGATGTATGTGCCTGAAGTCTATATGGACAGCAAAGACGTAATGGTGGCTGAACGCATTACGGGCGTTCCTATTTCAGACATTGAAACCTTTGAAAAGCTGGGCATGGATCGTAAAGATCTAGCGGAAAAAGGCTTAACCATTTTCTTTACCCAAGTCTTCCGTGACAACTTTTTCCATGCCGACATGCATCCAGGCAATGTCTTCGTTGAAACCCTAAACCCAAGCCAACCACGTTATATTGCGTTGGACTGTGCCATTATGGGAGAGTTGTCGAAGCACGACCAAATGACTGTGGCACGTATGCTGCTTGCGGTCATGAACAGCGACTTTATGCAACTGATTCAAATCGTGCATCAAGCTGGTTGGATTCCACCGGGCACAGACCAAGATGCTCTAGCACGTGAAATGCGTCGCACGGTCGGGCCAATGGTGTCCAAACCCATGCATGAATTGGACTTCGCAGGCATTTTGATTCAAGTGATGGATATCGCACGTCGTTTCCATTTGGAAATTCCACCACAGTTGATGCTACTGCTTAAAACCCTCGTGCATGTTGAGGGTTTAGGCACAGACCTTTACCCTGAGCTGGACATTTGGAGTTTGGCAAAGCCAATCCTGACCGATTGGATCAAAGCACAAATGAATCCACAGAAGAACCTAAAAGAGCTGGGACAAAAAATTCCGGACTTACTTTTAGGGGCGCAAGACTTCCCAACGCTGTTGGTCGATAGCTTAAATGGTCTTAAAAACCAATCAGCTTGGCATGCCAAACAGCTCAATGAACTACAAAGTATGCGCTTGCAAATGGAGCATCAGCAAAAACGGAGCTGGATTTTTGGTAGTCTCATGGCCATTTTGCTGTCGATTGCGATTATCTCGCCATGGTTTATTTCAGTGATCTTAATTGTACTCACTGGCTTACTGGCGGTGTGGCGTATGTTTAAATAAACGCGTTCTGCTGTATTAAAAGCCTGAGTCTCTCAGGCTTTTTTATGTTTAACGTTTAAGTAGGAAGTGACCTCCAAGTCATTATTGGATCACTTTTGCCAATGCGCTCGTTCTCTCGTCAGTTAAAATGACAATATATATTGTCTCTTTGAATAATCACGATGACTCAAATCCTGCATAAACACCCTCCCGCTTTAAGCATTCGTGCAGGCAAATTAGCACGTCAACTCATTCAAAGCGAAGGCTTACAAGCTGAACAGGTCGATATTGTACCTGGTGCCGCAGGTGGACCCAAAGGCATCGGAATTCAAGGTTTAGACCAAGCCATTTTTGGTGAGTTCTTTGCCCATGCACCACAAAGACGGACACTGATTGGTTCGTCTATTGGCAGTTGGCGCTTTGCCAGCATCTTGGCGCACGGTGCAAAAGCAGGTACTGAACGTTTAGGTGAACTCTATACCAACCTGTATTTTGACAAAAAAATGCAACGCCAAGAAGTCAGTGATATTTGCCGTGGCATGCTGCTCGACTTGGTGCAAGGTAAAGAAGAGGAACTAGTAGATCATCCAGACTACCACCTTGCAGTCCTCTCGATTAAAGCACAGCACATCTTCCAAAGTGACCAAGTTCTACCGCTCTTGGCCTCTGTAGCAGGGATCATCGGCACAACCGCTGTTGCACGGAAACATAGCCGCCACTTTATGCAACGGGTGATTAGCCAGCCCAACATTGGCAAACAATTTAAAGTAGAAGATGATTTCCTCACTCATTATCACAGTCTCACCGCTGCAAATGTTCTGCCTTGGCTGATTGCCTCAGCCTCTATTCCAGGCGTGATGGCCGCGATTCGCGATATTCCAGATGCACCCCAAGGCAGTTATCGCGATGGTGGTCTGATTGACTATCACATTGACCTGCCTTTTGAGAGTCAAGGCATTGTGCTTTATCCACACTTTACGGACAGCATTACGCCGGGCTGGTTTGATAAACTGTTTAAACGTCGCGCCAATCCTGAAAATCAAGCCCGTACCCTGCTCTTATCTCCATCCCAAGACTACTTACAAAGCTTACCTTTAGGGCGCCTGCCCGATCGTAAAGATTTCACCCTCAAAGGGCTCGACCAAAAACAGCGCATTCAAATGTGGAACCAATGTATTTCTGAAAGTCAGCGCTTAGGCGATGAGTTCTTGGAAATGGTGGAA
>NZ_DKIK01000172.1:11037-14447 GCF_002454215.1 Acinetobacter sp. UBA6720 | reverse complement strand
TGAAACCCAAGTGGTGATTCGTTTCTGGATTATCACAATTATGCTGGTAGTTTTAGGGCTAATGACCTTAAAATTGCGCTAAGCAAAAGTATGAAAAGAGTCGGCATTTGCCGGCTTTTTTTATGCCTGAGGTAATGTCTTGGAGAAAATAATGAATCTGCTCATGTGTCCTGTGTGTCGTGAGGCTTTAACTTTAAACGAAAGAACATGGCGCTGTGCGAATTCACATAGTTATGATGTGGCAAAACAAGGCTACGTCAATCTGCATGTCGTACAACACAAGCACAGTAAGAACCCGGGGGATACACCAGCGTCTGTACAAGCACGCCGTGCATTTTTAAGTGCAGGGTATTATGCGCCTTTACAGCAAGCCGTGGTGAACAAAGTACGCGAGCTTCGGATTGAAAACTTACTGGATATTGGTTGTGGTGAAGGTTATTACACAGACGCGATGCAGGCAGAAGTGCTGCAATGTGTTGGTGTTGATATTGCGAAAAATGCAGTGCAAGTGGCTGCGAAAATCAATAAAAATATCACGTGGGTGGTCGGTACTGGGGCGACCTTACCTGTACTAGATCAGTCAATTGATTTATGTAGCAGTTTATTTAGTCCGATTCCAAAACAGGAAATTTTAAGGGTGCTCAAGCCGCAAGGATACTTGTTGGTGGTGACGCCTGCGCCTCAGCATTTATATGCAATGCGTGAGGCTTTGTTTGAAGAGGTCAAGCCGCATGAACCAAGCAAATTTGTAGAACAGTTGAGTGATGTGTTTGACTTGGTGAGTGATGATGTGGTTGATGCTGAATTTAAGCTTAATCAGCAGGACTTAAAAAACCTGATTGCGATGACGCCTTATGCCTATAAGGCAAAATCAGAGCGCCGTGAAGCTTTAGAGGCGCAAACAGCTTTTGAGTTACACGCCCAGTATCAAATTTTACTGTTTCAGAAAAAAGCATGAGTATAAAAAAGCCCGCAATCTAATCTGCGGGCATTTTTATTATTGGACTTGATCAATCAAATGATCGAGTGCATCGGCTTTCGGTTTGGGTTGTTCTTTGGGTGGCGTTTGCATGGTTGGCGGAGCACTGTTCTGTGGAACCAGTGTTTCCTCTTCACCCGGTAAATCATCAAAGTCTCGTTCAGGAGAACGCGGCACCACCACTGGTGCAGGTCGATACAAGGGCTGTGCTAAAGGCGGGGTCGGGCCTAAATTACTTTGAACAGCTCCTTTTTGATGGCGCTGAACTGGTGCTTTGGCTTTGGCGTCCAGTTGAACCCAAGAAGAAGGTGTACCTTGTAAGGCTTTAGCCATAAAGTCTGTCCAAATTGGCAAGGCAGCTACACCACCGTATTCACGGCGTCCTAAAGTCGTCGGTTGATCGAAACCGACCCATGCCACAGTTACCAATTTACTATTAAAGCCTGCAAACCAAGCATCTTTCGCATCATTGGTGGTTCCTGTTTTCCCCCCTAAATCATCCCGCCCAATGCGTAGAGCAGCACGACCTGTACCATGTTGAATCACGTCTTTTAAAATATTGGCCATATCATAAGCAGAGCTGGATTTTAAAATACGTTGTGCTTGGCGATAGTCACTATTGATCTCCACTGGATTCGCTGATTTTTCAACAGGGTTCAGCTCTTGGTTGGTGACTTCAATCACTTCATCATCAGGTGTGATGGTGTCAGCAGATTGAGGCTTTGATTCTTGTTGAGAAATACAACTGATACATGCATATTCAGGATTGTTCTGATAAATGATGTTGCCATACGCATCTTCAATACGGTTGATAAAGTGTGGTTGAATGCGATAGCCGCCATTGGCAAAGGCAGAGTATCCAGTGGCCATTTGAATTGGTAAAACTTGAGGTGTTCCGAGCGCAATGGTGTAGTTACGCGGAATCTGTTCATCGGTTAAGCCGAAGTCCATGAACAATTGGCGTGTTCTTTCAATGCCCACAGTTTGCAGGAGTCGAACAGACACAGTGTTACGCGATAAATATAGTGCACGACGCAGTGGAATCATGCCTAAATAGCGACCATCGGCATTGCGCGGTGACCATTTTCCAATAGTGATTGGACTGTCATTGACCATGCTATACGGTGTCATACCGCGTTCTAAAGCGAGTGCGTAAACAAAGGGTTTAATAATTGAACCTGGTTGGCGCCAACCTTGTGTGGTTCGGTTAAATTTAGACTGATAAAAGTTATAACCACCGACCAGTGCTTCTACAGCCCCATTGTTTGGGTTCAGTGCAATCAGCTGGCCCTGAACTTTAGGCAGTTGCACCAAAGCCCATGAGGTTTTGGTGTCATTGGGGCGCAGGCGTACAATGTCTTTCACTTTAACAATTTGGGATGCTCTTGATGGCGCACCGCCTACCGCATTGGCATTGCGATAAGGGCGTGTCCAAGACATACCAGACCATGGCACGGTTACTGTTGAGCCATCTTGCATTAAGGCATCAAAACTATTTTGATTGACACGGATGACTTCGGCAGGGAAGGTGTTGGCAAACGCACTAAAGTTACTTAAGGGTTTGTCATGAGCTTCAGCACCACGCCAGCCATGACGACGGTCATAGGCTTCTAAACCATCTTGCACCGCTTGTTCAGCATAGGCTTGGCGTTCACTGTTGATGGTGGTGTAAACCTTATAACCAGAGTCAATGGCATGCTCGCCAAACTTTTCAATCAGTTCGCTACGGACCATTTCACCGATGTAGGGAAATCGGTTACTTACCCCGCGATCAGGCATATCGAGGTTAATCGGTTCTGCAATGCCTTTTTCATATTGGCTTTGATTGATGTAGCCGAGCTGGAGCATGCGACCCAAAATCCAGTTACGACGTTCTAAAGCACGTTCTGGGTTGACCACTGGATTGTATTTCGAGGGCGCTTTAGGCAGACCTGCAATCATCGCCATTTGTGCGATGCTGAGTTCATCTAAGTTTTTGTTGTAGTAAATTTTAGCTGCCGCTGCGATACCGTAGGCATTTTTACCTAGGAAAATCTTATTGACATAGAGGGTTAATATTTCCTCTTTCGTCAAATTTTGCTCAATTTTTCGTGCCAGAAAAACCTCAGTCAATTTACGTTTTAATGTGCGCTCGGGACTGAGATAATAGTTTTTCGCCACTTGCATGGTGATGGTCGAACCACCCGTTTGTACATTTGAGCCTGTAATGCTCTCACTCACAGCACGGCCTAAACCTTTAAAGCTAATGCCACTATGTTCAAAAAAGGAAGAATCTTCCGCCGCTAAAAAGGCATGAATAAAACTTTGTGGGATCTGATCGTAATCAACGGGTACAGATAGCTTGCCACCATATTCCGAAATGAGTTGGTTATCCGCACTATAAACCTGTAAAGGTTTTAGTAATGGTGCCTTTTTTAGAGTTGTCATTTGC
>NZ_DKIK01000172.1:0-10829 GCF_002454215.1 Acinetobacter sp. UBA6720 | reverse complement strand
ATGAGTTATTGTATCCGTATAAAAATATAGACGTAGACTAATTAGTGGGTTACTTTTTTTGGGGATAAAAAAATAATAGGAATGATATTGTGCTCAGGTTATATCGTAAGCCAAGTAAGGGGTTAATAGGAGTAGATATTAGTTCGACTTCTGTTAAGGTTTTGGAACTTTCTGTTAAAAACAGTCGGTATTGGGTGGAGAGCTATGCGCTTGTCCCTTTACCAGAAGGAAGTGTGGTCGAAAAAAATATATTGAATCCAGAAGCAGTTGGTGATGCCCTTGAGCGTGCGGTAAATTTGGCCAATGTCCAATCCACTGATGTCGCGTTGGCTGTTCCGACCTCCATGGTGATTACTAAAATCATTGAAATGGATGCCGATATGAACGATGACGAACGTGAAATTCAGATTCGTGATGATGCTGAGCAATATATTCCATTCCCATTAGATGAAGCGAGTTTGGACTTTGAAGTTCTTCCAGACCGTTTGGCCAATCCCAATCGTGTCAATGTACTCCTTGTTGCAACACGCATTGAGAATGTTGAAGCACGTGCTGAAGCATTAGAGCTTGCGGGTTTGACACCGAAGATTGCCGATGTTGAAAGTTTTGCTATAGAAAATGCATTTAAGGTCTTTTCTGACACTCTACCGATGGGTGTGAATACAGTTGGTATTTTAGATATTGGTCACACCATGACCACACTCTCTGTCATGCAAAACAATAAAGTGATTTATACGCGTGAGCAGGTCTTCGGGGGGAAACAATTGACCCAAGAAATTCAAAACCGTTATGGTTTGTCTTTTGAAGAAGCTGGGCGCGCCAAAAAAAGTCGTACATTACCTGATGATTATGACATTGAAGTACTTGAGCCTTTTCTTGAGGCTGTGGTACAGCAAGCTGCACGTTCTTTACAGTTCTTCTTTTCATCTTCTCAATTCAATGAGATCGACCATATTTTATTGGCAGGGGGGAATGCCAATATCCCAGGACTGGCGAAATTATTACAACAAAAATTAGGTTATCGGGTCACCATTGCCAACCCATTTTTACAGATGGGCTTTTCTCCACAAATCGACATTAAAAAAATTGAAAATGATGCTTCATCACTCATGGTGGCATGTGGATTGGCATTGAGGAGTTTTGATTAATGGCAAAAATAAATTTACTCCCTTGGCGTGATGCGTTAAGAGAGAAACGAAAAAAAGAATTTATTGCTTACTGTATTGGGGCCGCATTTGTTGGGGTTTTAGCTATTGCCTTAGCTTGGTTTTATTATGGTCAAAAACTTGAAGACCAAGAACAAGCCAATCAGTTGGTGATGAGTACTAATCAAAACTTAGATGTGCAATTAAAGTCATTGGAAGGTCTACAAGAACAGCGTAATGCAATTGTAGAGCGAATGAAGTTGATTCAAGGTTTACAAGGTCAACGCCCTGTAGCAGTTCGCTTAGTCGATGAAATGGTACGTGTCACCCCAAGTAATATGTATATTACTAAATTTGTGCGTTCTGGGGATAAGTTTACTATTGAAGGCAAGGCCGAGAGCCCAAATACGGTGGCTGAGTTCTTACGTAACTTAGAGGCGTCTGCTTGGTATCGAAATGCATTTATGAATTCGTTCTTGGCTGTAGAAGAAAATAAAGATAAGGCACCAAGTTCAATTGTGCCACGAGTGGAAGAGGGATATGGCACATTTGTGGTTACGGCTGATTTGGATGAAATTGCTCAGCCAGTTGCATCTGATGCAGCTGCGCCAGAACAAGCAAATGCAGTGAATAATTCAACAGCGGGGGCAGCACAATGAGTCGCGATGAATTTGACGAATTAACACTAGAAAATCATGCTGCACCAAAGAAAAAGATGACTGTTGATAAATTTTTTCAGCAGTTCAATACGCTGGATCCGAATAATTATGGAAGCTGGCCTTTTTCGGTTAAGTTGACCTGCTGGCTCTTTATCATTTTACTGATTTGTGCTTTAGGTTATTTTGTTGTGATCAAGCCTAAACTAGATGCAATATCTAATGCCCGGGCACAAGAGCAAAATTTACTGAATGAGTTTCGCGAAAAGGACTCAAAACTGCGTAATTTGCAACAATACCAAGCGCAGCTTCAGGAAATGCAAGCAAATTTTGAACAGCAATTATTACAACTGCCGAAAGAAACCGAAATTCCAGGCTTGGTTGAAGACATTAACGTCAGCGGCGTGAATTCAGGTCTTAAATTTAAAAATATTCGTTTAGAGCCAGAAATACGCCAAGAATTCTTTATTGAACAACCAATCTCAATTGAAGCGACGGGTGATTATCATTCCTTTGGTTCATTTGTTAGTGGGATTGCTGCTTTGCCTCGTATTGTAACTTTGCATGATTTTGATATCTCGGCATCAAGTGCTAATGATAAAAAAACGGATATTCCACAAATTTCATATAGTGTGAAAGCTAAAACCTATCGTTATGTAGGAGCGACAGCGACTACAGACGCAGAAAATACGACGAAAGCCGATGCAGGGGAGGCTAAAAAATGAAATATCAAAAACTCTTCCTAAGTCTCTGTATTGGGTTATTCGTTGTGGGCTGTGATTCACGCATTGATGCAGTCAATATGCAAATGGCAGAAATTCGCAATCAACCTCCTTTAGCAATTGATCCTGCACCAAGCTTTCCCCCAGTGCCAACATTCAGTTATGCTGCGCACCAATTAAAGAGCCCCTTTATGCCAAGTTCTTTGGCAGCTGAATTGCGAATTATGGCTGGGAAACGTGTTTATCCGAATTTGTCTCGCCAACCGCAGCCTTTAGAAAGTTATGCGATTGAAACGCTTAATATGAAAGGCAGTATGCGTGGTCAAAATGGACAAATTTTGGCGCTGATTCAAACACCAGATGGGGAAATTGAGCGCGTGCAACGGGGAAGTTACTTGGGGATGAATCATGGTCGCGTGATCAATATCACCGCAACGCAGATTGATTTGGTTGAAATTATTCCAGATGGGCGTGAGGGCTATGTCGAGCGCCCAAGAAGCCTAGTGTTAATTGGGCCAGCGCCTTAAAAAAGGAAAAGGAATAAAAATGAAAAATAGTGTTAGAGATTCTATATTTGGGGATGGCAATACGATGAACCATATGTTCCGTCAGTTTTCAATGGGTGCAATTGCAATAGCGGTGATGCAGGTTGCAAATGCGCAAGTGAGTATTACCAATATTGTCCCGATGCAAATTCCAGGACAAGGAACAGAAATTCGTGTCATGTTTAACGGGTTGCCACCCCAACCACAAGCATATCAACTAGAGCAGCCATCTCGACTGGTATTAGACTTTGATAAAGCACAACAAAATTTGAAGCAAGGCAGCATTGCAGTTGCAACGACTGAGGCAAGTTCAGTAGATGTAACTTCAGATGCGCAGCGTTCGCGTTTAACAGTTAATTTGGCAGATGCGGGTGCATTTACGACACGAGTTGAAGGTAATACTTTTATTTTAAAGATTAATTCGGCAAATCCGACTACCGCAACGCCTATAGCAGCACCACGTTATGAACAAGGGATTTCAAATATTGGCTTCCAACGCGGTTCAGACGGTGAAGGTCAAGTTGTTATTGATTTAAAAGGTAATAACACTCCTGTCGATGTGAAGCAACAAGGCAGTAAAATTGTGGTGCGTGTTTTGGGGAATAAAATTCCTGCGCATTTATCACGTCGTTTGAATGTGAACGATTTTGCAACGCCTGTCTCAACGATTGATGCTCAAAATGATGGTTCAAATGGATTGATTACGATTCAATCTAATGGCAGTTTTGAATATATGGCTTATCAAGCGGAAGATAAGCTTACGATTAGTTTGAAGCGTCCTGAAGATAAGAACCCTCTGAAGCCTAAAGCACCTGGGGCATATACTGGCAAAAAGATTTCTTTAGATTTTCAAGATATCGAAGTGCGACGTGTGTTACAGCTATTGGCTGATTTTACAAGTATTAATATGGTGGCTTCGGATACGGTACAAGGCAATATTACCCTACGCCTGAAGGATGTACCTTGGGATCAGGCACTTGATATCATTATGAAAACCAAGAATTTGGATAAGCGACGTAATGGTAATGTAATTTGGATTGCGCCTGTAGCCGAATTGATTAAATCTGAGGAAGATGAGGCGAAAGCCATTGCACAGAACCTTAAACTTGCACCGATTCAAACAGATTATATTCAACTAAGCTATGCAAAAGCAGCAGATGTGTTGAAACTGTTAGAAGATTCTCGTGATGGCAAAGGAAGCGTAGCAAACCGTACGGCGGGCACAGATTCTTTGGCGTTGGAAAGTCTGCTAAGTGCTCGTGGTAGTGCTGTTTCTGATTCTCGTACCAATACTTTAATTATCAATGATACGCAACAGAATATTGATAAAATTCGCCGTATGATTGATTTGCTTGATGTGGCGGTAAAGCAGGTGATGGTGGAAGCCCGTATTGTGACTGCGACTACAGATTTTTCTCGTCAGTTGGGGATTAAGTGGAGTGCAGATAAGCTTGGTACTACAACTTGGGGCGGGGACTATCAGCCAAGTTTTGATTTGGGTGTGGATTTAACGACATCAACAGCTGGAACTTTTAGCTTTGGCCTATTAAAAATTTCTGATTATATGTTGAATCTCGAATTAACGGCGCTTCAGGCGGATGGTCATGGTGAGGTTTTGTCTGCGCCGAAAGTACTGACAGGGGATAAACAAAAAGCCTATATTTTAAGGGGTACAGAAATTCCATATCAAACGTGGAGTGCGACGGAAGGCTTAAAAACAGAATTTCGTGCGGCTAATTTAAAATTAGAAGTTACGCCAAGTATTACCCCTGATGGTAGAGTACAAATGGCGCTTATGGTGGAAAAAGACTCGGTTGGTGATATTACCAACGACGGTCTTGCAATTGACACCAGTGAATTGCAAACTAACGTACTTGTGGATGATGGCGAAACTGTGGTGCTTGGTGGTATTTTTGATGACACAAAGCGTAGTGACTATCAAAAAGTGCCATTCTTTGGGGATTTACCAGTAGTGGGTAATTTATTCAAGAGTAGTACTAAAACCACGATACAAACTGAGCTATTGATTTTTGTGACACCACGAATTGTTAATGACACTGTTTCAAGAAATCATTAATATATTTTCAATTTGAACAAATCTAAAAGGTGACTCCTTGCCAAGCAAAGAGTTTGAAACCCTACCAAATATTTATTTGGTAGGGCCTATGGGGGCAGGAAAAACAACTGTAGGACGACATTTAGCTGAACTGTTAGGGCGAGAGTTTCTTGATAGTGATCATGAGATTGAACGCAAAACAGGGGCAACGATTCCATGGATCTTTGAAAAAGAAGGTGAACTGGGTTTTCGTAGTCGTGAAACAGTTGTTATAGATGAGTTAACGTCTCGACCTAATTTGGTCTTGGCCACAGGGGGTGGGGCAGTAACTCAGGCTTCCAATCGCGCATTTTTAAAACAACGTGGTATTGTTGTTTATCTTTATACTCCTGTAGAAATTCAACTGCAGCGAACCTATCGTGATAAAAATCGCCCACTGCTTCAAGTGGAGAATCCAGAACAAAAGTTACGTGACTTGTTGAACGTTCGTGATCCTTTATACCGTGAAGTTGCACACTATATTATAGAGACTAATCAAGGGGCTGCTCGTGATCTTGCGCAGCGTATTTTAAGCTTGATTCTTGTAAAGTAATTTTGATTCAGTTTTGAAGTGATTTGATCCATGCAAACCTTATATGTTGAACTTGGCGAACGCCGTTATCCGATTTTTATTGGTAGTGATCTAGATCCGAAAGCCTTGCTTGAGTCTTATATTCACGGTCGACAAGTGATGATTGTGAGTAATGAGACTGTTGCGCCGTTATATTTAGACCGTTATGTTACAGCGATTGAAGCGTTGGGAAAAACAGTAGCAACCTGTATTTTGCCTGATGGTGAAAAATATAAGAACATTGAGCACTTGAACCTGATTTTTGATGCATTACTAGAGTCAGGCTTTAATCGTGATTGTACGGTTTTAGCTTTGGGTGGCGGTGTGATCGGGGATATGGCTGGTTTTGCGTCGGCATGTTTTCAGCGCGGAGTTTACTTTATTCAGGTGCCAACCACACTTCTTTCGCAAGTCGATTCCAGTGTAGGTGGAAAAACAGGGATTAATCATCCACTCGGTAAAAACATGATTGGGGCTTTCCAACAGCCCCAAGTGGTTTTGGCAGATATGTCTCAGCTTAAAACATTACCACCACGTGAGTTATCTGCGGGTTTGGCTGAAGTCATTAAGTATGCACTTTTAGGGGATGCTGATTTTCTCATCTGGCTAGAACAGCATATGGATGCGTTGGTGCAGGGCGATGAGGCTGCACTGGCAGAAGCTGTGTATCGTTCTTGCGCACATAAAGCCCGTATCGTTGCAAATGATGAAAAAGAGCAAGGCGAAAGAGCTTTATTGAACCTAGGGCACACCTTTGGTCATGCGATTGAATCTTATCTGGGCTATGGTGAATGGTTACATGGTGAGGCGGTTGCGACAGGTATGGTGATGGCGGCAGATCTCTCTCAGCGTATGGGTTGGATCAGTGCCGAAGATGTACTACGTACAAAAAATATCATTCAACGTGCAAATTTACCGATAGTATGTCCGCAGATTCCCCTTGATGACTTCTTGGCATATATGGCACATGACAAAAAAGTACTTAATGGGCAACTTCGCTTAGTCTTGATGCAAGCTGTTGGACAGGCCATCATTACGAGAGCGTTTGATGTAGAATTGATGAAACAGGCGATTTTAGCCAACCAAGAACAGGCATAACCTTACTATGGCAACAACCCTTCGAACCAAGTGGCAGACAAAGCAAAATTATATTTGGCTTGCATTCGGAGGAGCGTGCTTGTTTGGCGCTTTGGTTTTTTGGGCAATCACAGATCAAAAAACTGTGGTTGAGGTGGAGAAGAAAGCAGAATCAGAAGTTGAGCTGCAAATTCAACCAGAGAAAGTCGCGACAACCGCACATTTAGGCTCATTCATTGATGAAGTAAAGCCTTTGGATATGACCACACGTGTAGCCGTAGTTGCACAACATGAGGCTGAATTTCGTGGCAGCAAATTCATTCAGGAAAATAAAAAGAACAGCACAATTGAACTGTTTCGAGTATCAGAAGAAGCGATTATTAAGCGTTTTTTGCAAAGGCAATCTGATCGTCAAGCTTTTAGTTACTTAAGGTTGACGGGTGAAAACCAGATCGAACAATATGTTCTGCTCTATGGGGTTTATAAAAATGTGAGCGAAGCGAAAAATGCGCTGAGTGAATTAAAGCTAATTTTACCAAAATCGGTACAACCCAAAGTCGAAAAAATTGAAAGCTATGCAGAGTATGTCAATGACATGGGGGCTGATGAGCTTGGATTGAGTAATAAACTCTATGCAGTACAATTGAAACCAGCCGCTGTACCTGTAATTGATGAAGCAACCATAGCAGCACGTCAACAGGCAGCACGTGTTGCTACGCAAAATAACCAGTCTACCACCACAACGACGGTTACTCGTCGAGATGCAGAAGGCAATGTGGTTGATGTGCAGAAGTCGCAAAGTGCGGTGGATGGTGCGTCGCAAAATAAAACAATTGAGCCAGAAGTGACCGATCCATTTAATTAAAATTGGGTCATTATGGAGCAAAAAAGTTTCACAACCCTTATATTGCATTAATTTGGTGCGATTAATTAGCCAAATCTTGAGCTTAATTTACAGTAAAAAACATAAACCTAAGAAAACTAAGGTGTTTAATGCTTGTATTAAATTATTGGCATAAAATTTGCTTTAATGGTGCATGAATTGAGTTGATGTCACTGTTTTGGCGCAAAAAAGATTCGATTTATGAGCGAAATAGTAGCGATCAAGCGCCTTAAAAAAGTGCGTGACTGTTGCATACATTTTTTCAATTAAGACATGCATAAAGATGAAAATCAGTCTATCTTGGGTATGAGGAAAAAATGCTGTACTTCAATCAGAATCTGAATATGAGTCAATTGAACGAATCGGCAAGAAGTAATTAGATTGTTAGACGCCCGACAGGGCCTGTAGAAAGAAGGGTACGCTATGCACATGCCATCGCCTAATACTGTAGCTCCCGCTCAAGGTTTATACCAACCGGATGAGTTTAAAGATAACTGTGGTTTTGGTTTAATTGCCCATATGCAGGGTGATGCAAGCCATGACCTTGTGAAGACTGCTATGCATAGTCTGAGCTGTATGACCCACCGTGGTGGTATTGCTGCAGATGGTAAGACAGGGGATGGTTGCGGTTTACTCTTAGCAATGCCAAAACAATTTTTCCGCGAAGAAGCGAAAAAACTCAGTGATATTACACTCAGTGAAGTTTTTGCTGTCGGTACGGTGTTTTTAAGCCTCGATCCAGCAATTGCAGCACATGCGAAACAAATTCTAAATAAAGAAATTGAATCTGAAGGCTGTCGAGTCTTGGCGTGGCGTGTAGTCCCGACCAATAACGATGCTTTGGGTTCGATTGCGATGCAGTCACTTCCTGCATTTGAACAAATTATTGTGAACTGCCCAATGGGTGTGTCTGAAGTTGAGTTTAACCGTAAACTTTTCTTGGCACGCCGTCGTGCAGAACAACAGCTCAGCAATGACTCATCATTTTATGTAACTACATTATGTTCAACAGTGATTAGCTATAAAGGCTTGATGATGCCTGAAGCGATAGCTGATTTCTATACAGACTTGGCAGATCCACGTCTTGAGTCACATATTGTAGTGTTCCACCAACGTTTCTCGACCAATACTTTGCCGCGTTGGCCTTTGGCACAGCCATTCCGTTATCTTGCACATAATGGTGAAATTAATACCATTACTGCGAACCGTAACTGGGCGATGGCGCGTACGCCGAAGTTTGAAAACCCATTATTGCCAGGTTTAACTGAGCTCAACCCAATCGTGAACCGTACTGGCTCGGATTCTTCAAGCTTAGACAACATGCTTGAAATTCTTGTGGGTGGCGGTATGGACTTGTTCCGTGCATTGCGTATGTTAGTTCCGCCAGCATGGCAGAACGTGGAAACTTTAGATGCCGATTTACGTGCATTCTATGAGTTTAACTCGAAGCACATGGAAGCGTGGGATGGTCCTGCTGGTCTCGTGATCCAAGATGGTCGTCATGCAATTTGTATGTTGGATCGTAATGGTTTACGTCCAGCACGTTGGGTGATTACCAAAAATGGTTACATCACACTGGCGTCTGAAATTGGTGTATGGGGCTATGAGCCTGAAGACGTGATTTCTAAAGGTCGTGTCGGTCCAGGTCAAATTCTAGTGATCGATACCTTCACAGGTAAAATGCTCGACACTAAAGATGTCAGCACACATCTGAAAAAAATGCGTCCATATCGTGAATGGTTACGTGAAAACTCAGTTCGTGTACAAGGTAGTCCAGAGCTTGAAGAATACTTATGTGATCAAGGCTTAAAAGGTGATGACCTGAAAGCATCACAAAAAATGTTTATGGTGACCTTTGAAGAGCGTGATCAATTGCTTCGTCCAATCGCTGAAAGCGGTCAGGAAGCAGTGGGTTCAATGGGTGATGATACGCCAATGGCAGTTTTGTCTCGCCAAGTACGTCATGTGTCGGATTATTTCCGTCAACAGTTTGCTCAGGTCACCAACCCACCAATCGACCCATTACGTGAATCGATTGTGATGTCATTGGAAACGTGTTTAGGCCGTGAGCAAAACGTTTTTGAACAAAGCCCTGAGCATGCGGATCGCTTGATCATTTCAAGCCCTGTACTGTCAAATTCGAAAATGCATCAAATCCGTACGTTAGGTCGTACAGGCTATGAAATTGCAGATATTGATTTAAATTATGCGGAAGATGAAGGTTTAGAAGCTGCAATTGCACGTATCTGTGAAGAAGCAGCGCAAGCGATTCGTGACGGCAAAACCTTATTGGTATTGTCTGATAAGAAAATTCGTCAAGGTTTCTTGCCTGCCAATGCATTAATGGCAACAGGCGCTGTGCATCACTACTTAATTAATGTTGGTTTGCGTACGGATGCCAATATTATTGTTGAAACAGCATTGGCACGTGATCCGCATCAATTTGCGGTTATTCTAGGCTTTGGTGCGACAGCAATTTATCCTTACCTTGCTTATGATGTGATCAATGACTTGGTTGCAAAAGGTGAGCTATTGGGTGACCCAATCCAAGCACAAGTGAATTTCCGTAAAGGCATTGAAAAAGGCTTGTTAAAAGTGCTTTCAAAAATGGGGATCTCTACGGTGGCCTCTTACCGTGGTGGTCAACTATTTGAAGCGGTGGGTCTGTCTGAAGAAGTGGTTTCAAAATGCTTCACTGGTGTACCGAGCCGTATCAAAGGTGCAACCTTTGTTGATCTGGAAAATGATCAGAAGAAATTGGCTGAAACTGCATGGAAAACACGTAAACCAATTGATCAAGGTGGTTTGCTGAAATTTGTCTTTGACAAGGAATACCATGCATTCAACCCAGATGTGATCAATGCTCTGCATAAATCAGTGCGTTCTGGTCAATATGCCGATTTTAAAGAATATGCTGAACTGGTGAATAACCGCCCAGTGGCGACAATTCGCGATTTGTTAAAGTTAAAAACAGATAACTCGATTGCTCTCGATCAAGTCGAGTCTGTAGAAGCGATTTTACCGCGCTTTGACTCTGCTGGCATGTCTTTGGGGGCATTGTCTCCAGAAGCACATGAAGCGATAGCGATAGCGATGAACACCATTGGTGGTCGTTCAAACTCTGGTGAGGGCGGT
>NZ_DKIK01000015.1:11092-11877 GCF_002454215.1 Acinetobacter sp. UBA6720 | reverse complement strand
TGATAACCTCATGGTGGTTTCTCCAGACGTTGGTGGTGTCGTTCGTGCCCGTGCTGTTGCTAAACAAATGGGCGATATTGACCTTGCTATCATCGACAAACGTCGTCAAAAGGCAAATGAATCACAAGTCATGCACTTGATTGGTGATGTTAAAGGCCGTGACTGCGTCATCGTAGATGACATGGTGGATACTGCTGGTACGTTATGTAAAGCTGCTGATGCATTGAAAACATTTGGTGCGCGCAAAGTGGTTGCTTATGCAACTCACCCTGTTTTATCAGGTAAGGCTATCGAAAACTTGAAAAATTCTGTGATTGATGAATTGGTTGTTACAGACACCATTCCTCTTTCTGAAGAAGCTCAAGCTCTTGGTAAGATTCGCCAAGTTTCAGTTGCGAGTATGGTTGCTGAAACAATTCGTCGTATTAACAACGAAGAATCTATTAGCGCAATGTTTGATTCTTATCTATAATATAGCGCTGAATTTTAAAAGCCCTGCTCTGTGCAGGGCTTTGTCTCACTAGGTCGGTCGCAGATCTAGTTTATTTAAAACTTAAATTAAGGATGTCTATCATGGCAAACTTCGTATTAAACGCTCAAGCGCGTGAAGCAGCTAACCAAGGGAAAGGTGCGAGCCGCCGCCTTCGTCATGCTGCTCAAGTTCCAGCAATCATCTACGGTGGTGCTGCTGAACCTGTAGCTGTTACTTTAGAACTTCGTGAGCTTGTTAAAGCTTTAGAAAGCAATGCTTTCTTCGAAGAAGTTGTTGAAATCAAAGTTGGCGA
>NZ_DKIK01000015.1:0-11011 GCF_002454215.1 Acinetobacter sp. UBA6720 | reverse complement strand
CCTATGCACGCTGACTTCGTTCGCGCATAAGTGTTATTGGTGTAATTAGTGTCAAATATTTCACTGATTGTTGGTTTGGGCAACCCAGGTTCTGAGTATGCCCAAACCCGCCATAATGCAGGCTTTTGGTTTGTTGAACGCCTTGCAGAACAATATGGCATTACCCTTAAAAAAGACCCAAAATTCAATGGAATGAGTGGGCGTGGTAATATCGAAGGTCAAGACGTCCGTCTGTTATTACCCACAACCTTTATGAACCTTGTTGGTAAAAGTGTTGTTCCCTTCGCAAAATTCTACAATATTGCTCCAGAAGCAATACTGATTGCTCACGATGAACTCGATATGAACCCTGGTGTCATTCGCCTAAAAACAGGTGGTGGTCATGGTGGACATAATGGTTTACGTGACATAGTTCCTCATATCGGCCCAAACTTCCATCGCTTACGCATTGGAATTGGCCATCCAGGCTCAAAAGAACGTGTTTCAGGACATGTCCTGAGCAAAGCACCAAGCAATGAACAAAATTTAATGGATGACGCAATCCATCACGCATTAGCTCGCACTAAAATGCTAGTGAATGGTGAGATTCAGCCAGCCATGAATCAAATCAATGCTTACAAACCGAACTGATAAGTCAAAAATTTGTTGAACGCTACTGCTTGCCATAGTGTCTTTTTAAAGGCAAAATGCGCTTGCCTGATTGCTTATCCAGCAAGTTCAGTTTGATTTAACCATAAGATAACGATCTTAGGTCCACTCAGGAGACGCTCGTCATGCTATCTCGTTTATTAAAAGCAAAAATCCACCGTTGTGTTGTTACTCAAGCTGAACTCCATTATGAAGGTTCATGTGCAATTGACGGTCTTTTATTGGATTTAGCCGGTATCCGCGAATATGAAGAAATTCACATGTGGAACGTGACAAATGGTAAGCGTTTCAGTACCTATGCAATTCGTGGTGAAGAAGGTTCTGGCATCATTTCAGTCAATGGTGGCGCAGCACATCAAGCTGATGTAGGCGACCTAATGATTATCGCGACCTTTGGTGATTTTACAGAAGCTGAAGCAAATGCACATAAACCACGCTTGGTTTATGCAAATCCAGATAACACTGTAAGTCACATGGCAAACTGTATTCCAGTACAAGTGGCTTAAACCCAATAGATTAAAAAAATCCGCTGCGTGCGGATTTTTTTATCAGCAGAATCATACCATTGTATCAAGTTGGATCAGAACGAAATCCGCTCAGCCAATCCCGTTTACTCTCACAGCCTAAATCTTGTAGCTGATTACCTTTCAATGCCGTAAGTATCGCATTGCCCTGCTCATCGACTTTAAACTCAGCATATTCTGCCTGCTGATAACAATCGGCTAAACCTTCTGCAAATAAAAAACTTCTCGATGCAGGATAAAGCTGGTTATAACGATTATTCGGGTTTTGTAAAATCAGTCGAGCTGTCCGAACATTTTTAGGCGACTCAAAATAGCTATGGATCACGCGCCTATGTGCATCGAGTTCAACATAAGTGAGCACCGAAGACTTGTTGTTAATCACTTCATCAAAATAATGACCTGAAAAAATCTGATCTTGCTGATTGATGTTGGCTTGGTTGTTACTTTCTGGGTTTGAATGCTGTGGCGCAAAATAAAGTTGATAATTTAGTGCCATATAATCACCCTGAATAATCGAACGTGGGTCTACAGGTTGCAAACGCACATATATGCTTTGACTATGGTTTATGTGCCATTCATTTTTAAAGATTAAGCCTAAAAATACCGCGATGCTAAGTAGTGCCAAAACAAGAGGAATCATTTTTTTCATACCCCAAACTCCTCTTTTTGCTTAAATATAGTCAAGCTCAATGTCAGTAAGAGCAACATCAGCCCTGACAAAAACATGCTTAAACTTTTAATCAGAAAGGTCACATCAAGGGAATAATATAAAAACCCTAAAATTACAGCGAAAGTTGCCAGTGCAAATCCATAGATCACTTTATCTTGTGTTTTTAATGCCCATGAAATGATGGCCAAACAAATAAAAATATCGAAATAGCCATAAAAAATCAGTCCTGCTGCGAAAGCAACCAAAATGAAGTGCGCAAATAAATGAAACTGCTTTTGAATATGTAAAAAGACAAAAAGTACAAACCATAAAATCGGCAGACCAAAAGCCAATATCGGAATGTGCTCAATTTTCGCTAATTCATATTTCCCAAATAAAGTATAAAAGCCCATGGAAAATAGAATAACTCCAAGTGCTGCAAGCAATACACTACGTTGATATTCAGTTGGCTGTATAAATTTTATAGTCAGAATTCCCAGATAAAAAACATAATTCCAAAGCGCTAAATAGACAAAATTCTCAACAATATTACGCCAACTGAGATGTGCATTAATATCCCAAATACACGCCACACCTGCTGCATATAAACCCAAAATTTGAACAAAAACAAAGAACCAATGTGTACGCATAAAATAGGCGAGTGCAAGCATCACCAATTGTAAAAATAGAATAGGTATAATTTGATTCATCAAATCAACGGTGTGAAAAATCACCGCAATTTGTCCTGCAACCCAGAGACAATAAGCAAATTGTCTTAAAAACAAACTTTGTTTAGCTTTCAACAAGTAAGCCGCCAAAGCTACAAAGACAATACCCATAATTAAAGAGAAATTCCCCCAAAAGGTCAGCATCAACGTAGCAAAGACGATGCCCGCAATCCAAGCTCCTACCGCAAGTGGAATAGCATTGAAGCGACTATGTGGAATAAATTTAATCAACAGATAAGTGATAAAAGCAAACCACGCAAAAATAATCAGTGCGATAAAAAATAATTCAAAAATTTCATTCTGACCAAACCACTCCGTCACCGCTTTCACAATGACCAAGGTAAAGCTAATGCCCAAGCCAACGGCTGAAAGTGCACTACATAGCTGATCTTTATTTTGATAATAGTAAGCCAGTGAAATGCCCAACAAGAGAAAAGACACGATGAAATAAAGAATGTTTTTATCCGCATAGAGATACATCGCCATATGCCAAACCGAGAGAATGGCAAACCACAGCAAGAATAAATAACGGAGTTTCGAATAATATTTATTGCAGAGATAGAATTGAATCAGTGCAAATACATGAATACTGATTAAGAAGAGGTCTGGATATTGATCTCCCCAAAAGGTTTGGATAAAAAACAGAAACAACGCCAACTGGCTGGTAATACATAAAAGGAAAAACATCCCGATATTCGGACGATATAACCACGGTAAAAGCAGCACAGACCAAAGTAGAAATAATAAATAGCTGTCAGCACCCGTTTGATAAATTTGACCAATCACAGCCAGACTTAAACCAATCATCAAACCACATATACTATGTAAACACTGCACTAGAAAATCATGTTTTGTCAGCCACAGGCTAAAAACCGCACTGAGGAATAACAACAACTGAGGAATAGCCAGTTGAATATTCTTTGGCAACATAAACCAATTGGCAGCAACCAAATACAACATACTGACCGCAATGAGTGTAAAACCAAAAACTTGAAGATGCTTGATGAAGGACTCAGCATTCCAAGGATAATCGTATTGTTGAATTTTAATCAATCCTAACCCCTCACTCTTATTTTTATCTTGATCATTTCAAATCATTCAACCTATAGAAAAACTTCTTATTCATGTTTATGGTTCTTCTCAAGTATTCATTTTTAAACATTAAACTCATACTAAGTGAAATCATACACAGAGAGTGTTGGTCTTTAGCAAACCAATAACATAAACAACCCTATAGCAAAAATTGTTCTATGTATAAAACTGATCATTCTAAAACACCCCCTGTTTTTCTAAATATTTAGCACTATAATGGGCTTACATCGCTTCAGGGCGGGGTGCAATTCCCCACCGGTGGTAAGTTCAGTTGAATGACTCAGACTGAATCAGCCCACGAGCCAGCCAAGCAGAAATCATCTGTTTGGCTCGCAGATTTGGTTCAATTCCAAAGCCGACGGTATAGTCCGGATGAAAGAAGACGACGTGACCAATAGAATCTCAGGTGCAAACCTGTGAGGATTTATTGCTACGCCAATTTTTCAAAGTCCTGAAATGTTCAACCGTACTTTAATTTTACGCGAGCGTTTCAATGTCTAGTTTGATTCAACCCGAAATTTTCTTTTCAGCCCTTTCTCCAGCTGAACAACGTATCCAACAAGCTTTAGAAGATATCCGCCAAGGTAAACCTGTTTTGGTGATGGATGACTTTGACCGTGAAAACGAAGCCGACCTCATTGTGGCTGCCGAAACTCTCACCGTCGAAACAATGGCACGTATGATTCGTGATGGTTCTGGCATTGTCTGTTTATGTCTGACCGATGAATTGGCCGATCACTTAGAGCTTGTGCCTATGGTGTCAGATAACTCGAGTCAGTTTAAAACAGCATTCACTGTAACCATTGAAGCTGCAACTGGCGTGACTACTGGTGTGTCTGCACAAGACCGCACTACCACAGTCAAAGCCGCGATTAAGGATGGGGCTATTGCCAGCGACTTAAACCGCCCTGGTCATGTATTCCCACTTCGTGCACGCCAAGGCGGTGTGCTCACCCGTCGTGGTCATACCGAAGGGACAATTGATTTAGCACGTTTAGCAGGCTTGAAGCCAGCAGGTGTCTTGTGTGAACTGACCAATGCTGATGGAACTATGGCCTCAGGCATTCAAGTGTTGGCTTATGCACAAACGCATCAGTTGACCGTAATCACCATTGAAGAATTGGTGCAGTATCGCATTAAACACGGAGTCTAATTTTTAAGCTCACAATCAAAAAGCCTCCATATTGGAGGCTTTTTGATACAGTACCATCAACATCAAGCAAAGACAGTATAAATACCATAGAGCGCAATGCTGACCAATATCGCGCCACAAACACCTAACAGCTTATTGTACAAAGCGGACTGCGAGAGTTTATTAAAACCCAAATAAACCAAAGACAAGGTGCTGAAGTCTAAAATAATCCAGAGAATGGTCAATAGTACAAGGCTGACATCGACATCGCTGGTAACCCCGATGAACTGTGGGAAAAATGAAGCAAAGAAAATAATATCTTTCGGATTGGAAATACCCACCAAGAAACCTTGCTTAAAACCTCCCTGTACCGCAGTTAACTGCACAGGTGCAGTATCAGGTTCTTGCGCAACAGCTTCTTTTAAAATTTGAAAGCCTAAATAGGCAATATATAAGCAGCCTAAAACTTTAATGGCATTTAGCCAATGCTCTGCAATATTTAAAAAGCCTTTTAAAATCAGCACTGACAAAACAATAAGGACTAAAGAGGCTAAGTTCGTCCCAAAAATGGTTTTTAAGGCTTGTTTATATCCACCTTTTAGACCCGCACTGGCAACCAGTAACATCACTGGGCCAGGTGTTGCAATCATGACCACCACAGCCATACAGTACAGCATGAGTTCAAATACATTTACCATCTAAAAACCCTTTCCCCCAGCCCACGCTCACATACTCTATTTCAGTGACATGAGTATTCTTTTTTATACAAAAACAAAGAGGACTTATTCGTCCTCTTCGGTATGGATGAGATGTTGCCGAATGGCATCAGCGCGTAAAAAAGCCAAATCATAACTGGCTGTCGCAAGGGCAAGAACACGGCGTTCAAATTCTTGCCAAAGTGGTTTCACTTGCTGTGCCTGAATACCTAAACCACTCTCTTCTGTAAAACTCTTATTCTTTTCACACACTTTCAAAGCATGATAAAGCTTACGTCCTTTTGATGCATCGGGACGCAAACGAACACGTTTGGATAAAACAAAAGCTTCGACCTGCTGTACATCTGCAAATGGCAACATCGGTACTAAAATTTGATCTAGTTGTGCATCTAAGCGTTGCCAAACTGAACTATGCTGCTCCGAAGTGTAGGTATTCCACTGAATTACCTCATGATTAAAACGACGGCAGCCACGACACACAGAATCACCAAATACCGTTGAACAACGCCCTGCACATGGGGTCAAAGAGGCAATTCGACGATCTGTACTCAAAACATACTCCTGATAAGCAATCTACCAAAACAAAATAGATTTTGTCTTCGGCAACTGAATATACACGCTCACCTACAACTTGAGAAGCCATTTAAAATGTTTACTTATCTCGCATCTTGATTGAATTCCATGTAAAATATGGGCCTTAAAATTATCTATCAAAATACATTGGAGTACTCCATGAACGCTACTGTAGAACAGCTTGCACCTGTAGAACAGCAAGCGACGACTGGTTGGGTTGTTGCCGCACTTTATCAATTCAAAGAAGTTCTAGATCCTGCTGATCTGCAACAACGTCTTTTAGACTTGGTAAAAACCATCAACCTATGTGGTACTCTGATTGTTGCTGGCGAAGGTATTAACGGTACTGTTGCTGGTGATCGCGCTTCGATTAACACTATTCATCAATTCCTTCTAAATGAAGGTTTCAACGATATGGAATACAAAGAGTCTGACAGTGCAGACAAACCATTTCGTAAGATGAAAATCAAACTTAAAAAAGAAATCGTCACTTTAGGTGTGGAAGTTAAACCACGCGATTTAGTCGGTCACTACCTTGATCCGAAAGAGTGGAATGAACTGATTGCGCGCGATGATGTCATTTTGGTCGATACCCGTAATGACTATGAATATAAAGCAGGAACGTTCAAAGGTGCCATTGACCCGAAAACGGAAACCTTCCGCGAATTCCCTGATTATGTAAAACAAAACTTAGAACAGCATAAAGATAAAAAAATTGCGATGTTCTGTACAGGCGGTATCCGCTGTGAAAAATCTACATCATTACTTCTTCAAGAAGGTTTCAATGAGGTTTACCATCTTAAAGGCGGGATCTTAAAGTACTTAGAAGAAACCCCTGCTGAGGAAAGCATGTGGGAAGGTGAATGTTTCGTATTTGATGGTCGTACAGCTGTCACACATGGTGTCGAAGAAGGTCTAAACATTAAATGCCATGCTTGTGGTTGGCCACTTCTTCCAGTAGAAGCTGAAGAAACCAGTTATGAACACGGCGTATCATGCAAATACTGCATTGATAAAACCACTGAAAAACAAAAAGAAGGCTTCCGTATGCGCCAGTCACAAATTGCAGCAGCAAAACGTAAACGCCTTTGATCATTTGCTCGCTTTATCCAAATAAGCCCTCGTTTGAGGGCTTATTTTTTTATATAGTTCACGTTTTTAAAATTATTTAACAATTTTGTCATGGCGTTCTGATAAATCTAATTCATACTGTACAAATAATAACCTAAAGTGGTGTACTAAAAGTCTCCACATAACAATAAAAATGACGTTCCTAAACGACGAAACATAGGATAATTGCTATGCATAAAATGATCCTTTCGCGCCATCGCGATCTAATTCGTAATGCTGCAGCCAACCGTATTGAACAATATCACCATACCAGTTTCAATCAGATTAAAGCCAAGCTTGAACAACGTACACATTTGTTTATTGTGGTTTTGGGCATGTTGATTGGTTCAAGTATCTCACTTGGGATTGGCTATCACTTAGACTCAACGATCTTCAATTATGGGCTACTCATTCTTATTCCGATTGTATTCGCTTACACTTTACGCAAAGTATATATTCACACCCTGACACATACGCGTTTTGATGAATAGCAAAACAATACATTGCAAATCTTTACCCACATGCGATAAGTCCTTAAGATAACTTATCGCATTTATTTTTCACACGTTTTATGAATCTCACCGAGTGGATCATCGCTATCATGGAACAATTGGGCTATGTCGGAATTGCCCTGCTCATGTTCCTTGATAATGT
The DNA here is from genome assembly GCF_002454215.1 of Acinetobacter sp. UBA6720. Taxonomy (NCBI): domain Bacteria; kingdom Pseudomonadati; phylum Pseudomonadota; class Gammaproteobacteria; order Moraxellales; family Moraxellaceae; genus Acinetobacter; species Acinetobacter sp. UBA6720. The sequence continues at coordinate 3,185 of NZ_DKIK01000015.1, read as the reverse complement.
CTTCCCGCCCATCCCATCCGAGATCATTATGCCCTCTGCAGGTTACTCAGCATCTCAGGGGCAGCTCATTTTAACTGGGGTCATTATTGCAGGATGTATCGGTTCATTGCTTGCAGCAGCTCTACTGTATTGGGTTGGTTATCAGTTTAAACAAGACAGCATCTTCAGATGGGTTGACCGCTATGGAAAATACTTATTTATTAAATCCAGCGATGTCAAAAAATCTTTAGACTGGTTTGAACAATATGGACACCGTATTGTGTTCTTTGGTCGGATGATACCCGCGGTACGTTCACTGATCAGTATTCCCGCAGGGATGAGCCGTATGCCCTTTTGGAAGTTCATGTTTTATAGTGGACTCGGTACAATTATCTGGACAACATTTTTAGCAACAATCGGTTATTACTTTGGTGAAAACCAAGCATTGATGCATCAAATTTTTAGTAAAGTCGGTTATGTGATTATTACCATTGTTGCTGTGCTTATTTCATGGATTCTATACCGCAAACATTTACGCAAAACTCGCAGTTAATTTTTTATTTTTGGGGAAATACATGAAACACTACTTACTGCACTTCGCCGCAGTATATAGCATTGCTTTAGTACTCTTAATCACAGTACTCATCTTTGGTTTAAACCTTGGTGGTTTTACCTTAATTCCAACCTTAGTAGCCTGTGCTTTGATCACTGTAGGACACTTCGTTAAAAAAGAAAAACGCGTTCCAAGTAATCATGAAAAGATTCAGCTGGTGTGGGGCTCAAGTGCTGTTGCCATTATCATTGGCAGTTTTTTTGTCCTATTCTTAGTTGTGATGAATCCCAATGCTGAAGCCATTATGAAATCTGTCGATAATGCTGGCATCGGACTCACAGCAGTAGTGATGTTGTGTATGGTCGCGATTCATGGTGCTATTTTCCATATTGCTTATGGATGGTATGCAACATTTTATGATCAAAAACATAACCATTAGGCTGAATAATGGACATAACCTATCGAAATAAAACTTGAGCATGTCCATTTTTAGACTACTTTTGTACACCCAAAACCTTTTGGCTGATTAACAATACAGGCCGTGCTAAAAGCATTACACAAATGAAAGCAGCAGGCCAAGCCATTAACCATGCATGTAACCAATGTTGGATAAAGTCGGTAATGAAGCCTAAATTTAGCCAAGTCACCCATAATGTCATCAAGAAAGACAATAGCATTGACATTAAAGCTGTATTAAGCAAGCGAAATCTGAGTGTCATATTTTTTTCCTCAATCAACGACTGAGAAATTGTGACTTAATTTCATATTTGATAGAATCGCTATAAATTAAAACATTAATTCCAAAAATGAAATGCTTGATGATCTTTCACTCTTTATTGCTATCGTTGCAGCAGGCAGCTTGAGTCAAGCCGCTAAAAATCAGTCTATTCCAACAGCAACATTAACCCGACGCCTACAACAGCTCGAAAAAACATTAGGATGTAAACTACTGCACCGCACAACACGAGGTATTCAACTTACCCATGAGGGACAAAGCTATTACGAAAGATGCCAACCCCTTATTTCTAGTTTGCAGCAAGCGACTCAAGAACTAAGCCATCATATTTTAGACCCTATTGGTCAAGTAAAATTATTAGCACCAATCAATCTCGCCAATACAATTCTTAAAGCTTTCTGGGCGAGTTTTTTACATAAATACCCAGATATCCGCTTAGAAATTTGTTTAGACAACAAAAAAGATCATCTTTTAAGTACGGGGGCAGATTTAGCTTTACGAATCGGTCAACAGCAAGATACTTCGTATATTCAAAAATATATTTGTAGTCTTCAAACGATGATTGTGGCCTCACCGCAATATCTTGCTCAAGCCCCAAATATTTATCATCCGAACGATTTAAAAATTCACAACTGGATCATCGCGCAACCATTATCCATTATAAAATTACAACGTAATCATGAACAAATAGAGTTCAAATTAGAAAATTTTAGAGCGCAGATTACAAATGAAATGCAGATTTGTACAGAATTAGCCTTACATGGCTTAGGCTTGTGCTATTTACCAGAAAATGTGTGTAAAGCGGAAATAGTGTCGGGACGTTTGATAAAAGTGTTACCTGAGTGGCAAACACCTGTTCGTGATATTTATGCAATATGGCCATCACAAAAATTACTACCAACGCGTGTTCGCGTGGTTGTGGAGGAATTGGTTGCATACATGGCGAATCTCGGATAGCACAACAAAGCGCTCGCTACCCGAGTTAAATATAAAATAAATGTTTAGCTTAATTTGGTGTGTGATACATCAAATAAAGTTCATTTAAGTTCTCTGGAATTTCTTCTGCAAGTTCATCCATTAACTGACCGTTACGACGGAAGGTTTCCATCTGCGGGTCTTCTTCATCAATCCCACTAAAAACCATAATTGGTAAGGTAAGATCGACCAGCTGTTCTTCAAACTCAGGCGTGAACCAAGCATCTTCGTTTAAAAACATTGCATCAACAAAACCAACGCTCCAGTCGCCCAAGCTTGATTCTACATCTGCTTCTTCAATTTCAAAAGGAAACTCAATTCCCTCTTCATTGGCAAGGTTTTGACGAATAGACTCAAGCCAAGCTTTCACTTGCACGATGATCTCGGCAGGCACTTTCTTTTGATTATTATCAAAAAGTTCATCCAACCATTTTGCAAAAGTAGGACCAACTGCAATTGCACACAAAAAACCATGAGTCGCTGCAAAATCTAGACCATACTCATTTTGGTCACCATCTAGATATTCACTCAATAAGTCTAAATCTAAAGCACTCATTTCAAATCCAAATTCAGAAACTGATTAGGGCATTAGCATAGCATTTTCAGACACGATGCTACATCTGATTTTAGTCTTCTTCGTCGTCAAAATCGTCGTCATCGTCGATGTCGTAATCAAAATCTTTAAGCTCACGTTCCAAACGGCGCTGTGCAAGAAGGTCATCAATCAGGCGACGTTTTTCTAATGATTCTTTCGCACTAATTTTACTTGATGACTCATCAAAATTAACATCATCATCAGCGTAGTTATCATCTAGTTCAAAATCTGTAGAAGACACTAAAACTACCTCATAGTGAAAAAATGTGAAGGGTCTTAACCGCTATTTATATGGGTTCCAGAACCTTGTCAAGTTTTATTTGCTTTTAGAGCAATTAATTTGTTTT
>NZ_DKIK01000142.1:66202-73004 GCF_002454215.1 Acinetobacter sp. UBA6720 | reverse complement strand
ATTAGAACTAGACTGGTATTTTGCTGATCCTTATAGCGCTTGGCAACGAGGCACGAATGAAAATACAAATGGTTTAATCAGACAATACATTAAAAAAGGCAGTAATTTAAATGCCTATACGGATGAATATATCTCAGAAATCACTCAACGTTTGAATCATCGCCCAAGAAAAAGACTCAGCTTTAAAAGTCCGAGTCAGGTATTATGGCAACAACATGGTGTTGCACTTCAAATGCTAATCTAAGCTATTTAAAAGGTGAAGCATTGCATGCAAATAGTTTTGTTTATTTTAGAACTTACAAAGTTTTACTTTAAATGGACTATTCTCTACCAAAGTTGCTGTCTTTTTTCGGTATAAAAAAGAGTGTCTCATTTTTGAGCATTCAATATAACAACACTGATATAACAAGATGGAGCATACACATGGGTCTTTTTGATTTCGTTAAAGGCATTGGTAAAAAAAACACAGCAGCAGCCGAGCCTCAAGCCGCACCAACTACGCCGACAGAGCCATCCGCTCAAGAAATTGCCAACAAGTTATTGGGTCATATCAAAGCATTAGGCTTACCTGTGACGGGACTTTCAGTCAGCTATAATTCCACGACCGATTTGGCAACCATAAAAGGGCAGGTCCAGACCCAAGCCGATAAAGAAAAGATTGTTTTAGCTGTCGGTAATATTGACCATGTGGCTCAAGTGGATGATCAACTGACTGTGGCTAGCCCTGAAACTGAAAGTAAGTTTTACACAGTTAAATCAGGTGATAATCTATCGAAAATTTCCAAAGCATTTTATGGCGATGCCAACCAGTACAATAAAATTTTTGAAGCCAATCGTCCGTTATTGAAAGATGCTGATGATATTTTTCCTGGACAGGTACTACGTATTCCAGCTTAAATTTATTTTTAGCGAAAGAAGGCGCATTAAGCGCCTTTTTTTGTTTAAGAAGAGATGAGGGATTAAATGATTTAGGTTGCCTTTTTCAGCACAGCATGTTGACTCAGCATACCGAGGGTAATTTTTTTTACTTCGTCACGGCTTTGCTGAATATGCGCACTAATTTTTTCAATTGCCAAATCTGTTTGTTGCTGTGAAATATAATTCAGGATGGCTTGATGCTCTGCATAGGTGGCTTTAATTCGATCACTTTTTGAAAAATCGAGGCGACGAATGATACGGATTTTTTCACTAATTTCTTGGTGGATTTTACTCATTTCCGTATTGCCAATGGCACGAACCAATGCACAATGAAAATCTTCATCAATTTGAGCCATCGCTTTTAAACTCGAAAGATACTGTTCAGGTGCAACCATCCAAGTCTTGTGCAACTGTTTCATTTCTTTGAGTTGCTGAGATTCAATACTACATAATTTACGAATTGCATATTGTTCAATCATAATACGCAGCTCGTATAGTTCGTCATAGTATTGCAGGTTCAATGGACGTACAGTCCAGCCACTACGAAATGCAACTTCCACGTAGCCTTCTTGTTGTAGTCGATACAATGCTTGTCGTGCAGGTGTACGGCTGACCTGATAGTTCATGGCGATTTCGGATTCGGTAAAACGTTCACCCGGCATCAATTTAAAGTCAAAAATATCATTTTTAATTTGCTGGTAAACAAGTTCAGACAAATTGTCTGAACCTGAACCCGCACGTGTCATATTGGACATGTGTTATTCCATATAAACTAAAGGTTCGCCGCTATGAACGGTTTGTCCAGCCCGACAAATAATGGCTTTGACAATACCGTCATCTGCTGCATATACAGGTAATTCCATTTTCATAGCTTCAATAATAGCAATGGTTTCACCTTTTTTCACAATCTGACCTTGTTCCACTAATATTTTCCAAATATTGCCAGTCATAGATGCATTGAGTGCTGAATAGGCACTATAGTCTGTTTCATCAGGTGCTTCTGTGATTAGGTGGTCTTGTTGATCAAAGCTTTCTTTCCATAGGCTGACCTCAGTACTAAAGGCCTGTTGTTGCTGTGCTTTAAACGCCGTAATACTGTCCTTTTCATCTTCCAGTAGTTTTAAATAAGCGGCATAGTCAAATTCAGTGTCTTCAATTTGGATCTGTGCTTGACCATTTTCAAAGTCAGCACGCCATTGATCTAGCTCTAACTCTGAAACAGGGAAGTATTTAATTTGGTCGAAGAAATTTAAGAACCATTCTTTGTCGCCAAACTGTTTGTTCTTTTTAAATTTATTCCAAATGGGTAGAGTGCGTCCCACCAATTGGTAACCTCCGGGTGAATCCATACCGTAGATACACATATACATCCCGCCAATACCCACGGTGCCTTCGGCAGTAAATGTCCGGGCTGGATTGTATTTTGAACTTAAGAGGCGATGACGTGGGTCAATCGGCACAGCACATGGGGCGGTAAGGTACACATCACCGAGGCCTAAAATCAAATAATTGGCATTGAAAATAATCTCTTTGACTTGTTCACGACTATCTAAACCATTAATACGCTGAATGAAATCGACATTGTTCGGTAACCACGGTGCTTTAGCGCAAACACTTTCTTGATAGCGCTCAACAGCACCCAAAGTTGCACTGTCTTCAAATGCCATGGGTAGATGAATAATCCGTGAAGGAATCTTGAGTTGGCTTAAATCGCCCATTTGCTGTTCGAGTTGCAGTAAGAAAGCAATCAACTCTTGCTGTGGAAGGGTGAGACCATCATATTTAATTTGTAGTGAGCGCACACCAGGAGACAGCTCCAATATTCCAGTCACATTCGCTGTTCGGATCAGTTGCATCAATTGGTGGACACGTAAACGCAGTGCCAAGTCTAAAACGTTATCACCATATTCTAATAAAATATAACTGTCACCCGCTTGGCGGTACACCGTGTGTGGAGACACATCAGTTGCATCTAGATGGGCGAGAATTGCAGATTGTGGAATATTATTGCTTGTTAGTTCAGTTGCTAGGACAGCATGAGTGAAATTTTGCACACGTTCAATTTGCTGTTGCTCTAGGGCATTGGCCTGCTCAACTGTTAGCGGATAGAAGCTGATTTTATCGTCAGCTTTAAGTTGACCGACTTTCCAAAGTTCAGCTTTAGCAATGGTTACAGGGCAAACGAAACCGCCGAGACTTGGGCCATCTTTGGCCAAAATGACAGGGAAGTCCCCTGTAAAGTTAATCGCACCAATGGCATATTCGCAGTCATGGACATTGGATGGGTGGAGTCCTGCTTCCCCCCCATTTTCACGTGCCCACGTTGGTGTTGGTCCTGATAGACGGACACCCAGTCGATTGGAGTTAAAGTGTACAGTCCATTCGGAAGCAAAAAATTCTTCTATATATTCGGGTTTAAAAAAATCAGGTGCTCCGTGTGGTCCATATAGCACGCCAATTTTCCATTCAGTGCCATAGTTTGGAATCAGTGCAGGAGATAATGCTTGAGGTTCTTGTGTTGCTAACGGGGCATCTTGATTAGGATGGACTGTATTAATGAGTTTGATCATGTCACCTGCACGAAGCACCCGTCCTGCATGCCCGCCAAAGTTACCTAAAGCAAAAGTAGAGCGACTACCCAAGTATAGGGGGACATCGAGTCCATGGCGAACTGCTAAATAGCTACGGCAACCAGACTCGACCTGTCCTAAGCTGAGAACCTGACCCGCCTGTACATGAATGGGTTGCCAAAAGGCAACAGTTTCATCATCTAACTGGGCAGGACAAGGCGCACCTGTGAGCGCAATCACACTATCTTGATGGAACTTCAGACTTGGCCCTTGTAAGGTAAATTCGAAACCAGCCGCACTAGCATCATTTCCTACAATTTGATTGGCCAATTGGAACGCATAGTCATCCATTGGACCTGAAGGTGGCACACCGATATCCCAGTAGCCGATACGTCCTGGAAAGTCTTGAATTGAGCTTTGCGTACCAGCCTGTAAAACTTCAATCACATTCGGCACGTAGTCAAAGTCATCCAACAGACGTGTCCAAATTTGCATTTGTGCGAAGCGTTCATCAGAGATCACGCTATGCGCATAGTCCAAGTTGGTGCTGATGCCATTTAAGCGTGTTTGGGTTAACACAGTTTTTAGTTGGTCAATGGCTTGTTCACGCGTATCCGCATGTACGATAATTTTGGCAATCATCGGGTCAAAATATTGCGAAATTTCTGTTCCTGTGGAGACCCAAGTATCGACGCGACAGTGTTCTGGAAATGAAACCTCGGTCAGGACACCAGGGCTGGGTTGGAAGTTCTTAACAGGATCTTCTGCATAAATCCGTACTTCAATTGCCGCACCTTGCGGTTGGATGTTGCTGAGCGCTGTCCAATCCAAGACATCACCTGCCGCCACTTTAAGCATGCATTCAATCAGGTCTAAGCCCGTCACCATTTCAGTAACAGGGTGCTCTACTTGTAGACGGGTATTGACTTCAAGGAAGTAAAACTCATCTCGTGCAGCATCATAAATAAACTCAACTGTACCTGCACTGCGGTAATTGACCGATTTGCCGAGTTCAACTGCCGCTTGGTGAAGTTTTTGGCGTGTAGCTTCAGGAAGGTGAGCCGCAGGGGTTTCCTCCACCACTTTTTGGTTACGACGTTGCAGTGAGCAATCTCGTTCACCCAGTGCAACCACTTGACCTTGACCATCACCAAAGATCTGAACTTCGACATGGCGCGCGCGGTCAACAAAACGCTCTAAAAACACGCCTGAATCTTTGAAAAATTGTGCGCCTAAGCGTTTGACACTTTCATAAGCTTCAACCAATGTCTGTTCATCATCACAGCGTGTGAGGCCAATCCCTCCGCCACCTGCGGTACTTTTTAACATGATGGGATAACCAATTTCTGTAGCTGCAGAAATTGCTTCATCTAAGCTTTCAAGTAAGCCTGTACCCGGTGTCATGGGAACCTGAGCTGCAGCGGCAAGTTCACGTGCACGGTGTTTCAGGCCAAACTCTAAAATTTGTGTCGCTGTGGGACCCATAAAAGCAATATTATTTTTTTCACAAGCCTCTGCAAATTCAGCACTTTCTGATAAGAAGCCATAACCAGGGAAAATAGCTTCGGCGCCTGTTTTTTGTGCTGCTTGAATCAGCTTTTCAATACTCAAATAAGTATCTGCTGGTTTTAATCCTTCTAAGGCAATGGTGATGTCTGCATCTTTGACATGTTGTGCATAACGGTCACTGTCTGAATATACAGCAACACTGGTCACCCCCAGTTTTTTTAAAGTGCGAATTGCGCGTACGGCAATTTCGCCACGGTTTGCAATCAATACAGTTTTAAACATTTTAAAATTCCTAAATTTGACTAAGCTTGTTCTACTTTTGAATTGTTACGGTGCTGGATATAGGCGCGCCAACCACCAAAATGGCTGATATTTTCAGCATCGTTCAAACCATAAGGCTCACAAATAAAACCTTTAACCCAACGACCATCGACCAGTTCGACATTGCCCATGCCTAGCGGGGTTGGAATCTCAGCGACAAACTCTCCAAAACGCGCTGTTGGCACATCCCAAACCTCTACAATGATTTGTTGCCCGTGTTCTGAAACTCTTGCTAGACCTGGCTTTGGGGGAATTGTTCCGTTCAATGCAAATAGGGCGTAGTGCTCAGCGGTCAGTGTGGTTTCAACAAGTACTGCATCACGTGTAAGCAGTTGGAAATTCAGAGGCATTCCAGTCAGGTGTGCTCCAACGACTGCAACTCGAATGTGATGTGCAGAAGGACTGTGGCGCAACGTTGGAATTGCGGAGAATCGGTCGAGTGCACCTAGTTTTAAGTTCAAATGTGCCTGCCAAATTTGTCCAAACTCAATCAGGGCTTGGTCATACCATGCAGGTGCAATGAAGCTAATTCCGAAGGGTAAGCCGTCGGCGCGGAATCCAGCAGGCAATGCGAGTGCACTTAAGTCAGCGAGGTTGGTAAAGTTAGTGTAAGTTCCAAACTGAGAATTAAAGCCAATCGGGGATTGCGCCATTTCTGCAAGAGTGTGAATGGTTGGAGAAGTTGGAACGATCAATGCATCAAATTGAGCTAAAGTGTCTTGAATTTTTCGGCTTAAGTCTTGTTTTAAATACTCTGCGTTGTAGGCATCGACTGCACTAAAATCATAACCTTTTTGAATAATTTCACGGACTGTGGGGTCGAAAACCTCGGGTTGCTGTGCCAATAACTCAGCAACAGCCGCTGTGCGTTCTGCTACCCATGAGCCTTGATAAAGTTGGGCTGCCAATTGTTCAAATGTTGAAAAATCAATTTCAGTAATTTCAGCACCGAGAACTTTTAACTGTTCTAAAGCCAATTGAAAGGCATATTTAGTTTGATCATCTCCAAAGAACTCAAGTTTATTGGGAATAGCAAAATGTGGTTTTCCAGAAAGTTTAGCTGGTGCGGTTTTTGGATGCTGGCGGGAGTAGCTATCTAGTGCATCGTACTGTTCGAGGGTTTGAGCAATGATGTTTGCATCGGTTACTGTTAATGCGAAAATTGAAATACAGTCCAAGCTTTTACAAGCGGGTAATAAACCACGATTTGAAAAACGGCCTTTGGTGGGTTTTAAACCGACAATGTTATTAAATGCCGCAGGGACACGACCAGAGCCTGCGGTGTCGGTTCCCAGTGCAAAGGGGACTAAGCCTCGAGCAACCACACTTGCTGAGCCAGAGCTAGAACCTCCACTGACATAGTCTGCGTTAAAGGTATTGCAAACTGCGCCAAATGGGGAGCGTGTACCGACAAGCCCTGTTGCGAATTGATCTAAATTGGTTTTTCCTATGACGACCGCCCCTGCATTTTTAAGCAGGCGAAT